>JBEGQX010000334.1:0-11352 GCA_041180805.1 Planctomycetota bacterium | reverse complement strand
CGCGGACAACCTGGTTGTGCAAAATCACCTCAAGCATCTGTACAGCTACCTGATTGAAAATAATTTCATCGAGAGTATCAGGGGCTATGATTCCAAATGCCTGAGCATTTTTTCAAGGGATGTTCTCGACAAAATACGAAGGTGTGATAATTCCTGGGAAACCATGGTCCCTGAATCCGTGATTGAAATCATTAAAAGCAGGGGCTTTTTCAACCACAAACTAACCAACTGATTTTTTTGGCGAGAATCACCTCAAAGGTGTGCCTTTTAAAGATTCCCCGTTGGTATCCAATATTTGAAAATGATGTATTCCCGCGTTGGAATTATTTGTATAAGTCCACACAATTTTTTTATCCGGGGTAATTTCCATCAACTTTACCTGATTGGCTTTCGCATGGTGAGATGTAATCACCGTGTTACCGTTCGGCAAGCGCTGACCACCACAGGCATCATTGATTGGCTTTTTCGGTAAATCATCATTCGAAACAGTCCAAACTGTTTTGCCTTGCGGGTCAACCTCTATCACCAAATGGCCCAAGGTGCAGTTGATGAGGGTGTTACCATTTTCCAATCTAATAGCTGTGAAAGGCCAGTGCGGGGTTTTCACTTCCCATACTACTTTCCCTTCGGAGTTATATTCCCGAACCACCTTATCCAGCAGTTGCGGCACCAAATAATTGCCATTTTTGAGCTTACGAGCCATTCTGGTCTGCAAATGGTGGTCTTTCGTTTGGGCCTGCAAAGCTAAATCCACCGCAACTTTTCCATCCCTTGTGACTTCCAAAAGCCTCGGTTTAGCACCAGCCTCGGTAACCAGAATATTGCCATTTTCCAAAGCCATCACAGTGTTTACTTCTGACTGGGTGCCTTTGTACTCAAAAAGCACCTTGCCATCCTTATTGATTTCCACCGCAGCGCCACCCGGGTAATCTTTGCTTTTGGAAAGTGCAAGCAGAATATTACCGCTGGGCAGCAACCATCCATCTCTGGTAGCTTTAGGATATCGCCAAGTGATATTTCCCTTGGAATCCGAAATAAAAGTTTCGCTTCCAAAAGCAATGAAGCCATGCTGAATTTCAGCGGCAAAACCTATTTCAGCATATAAAAGGAAACAAAGACTGTATGCCAGAGACGATATCTTGCTTGACATCATAAGAGATAACCCTTCAAGAATGAAGATCATCAAAAACTTATTTCCATTGAATCAGGAAATCTGGTTCAAACAAATCAAAAAGCCCTAAAAATCCATCCAATTCATGGAATTTCCCTGAATTTACTTTCTGAAATTGCCGAGCGAAGTTATGATAAAGTCATTCCTACACGTGGATTTTGTTTCCTTCCAGTATTAAGGTTCCAAGAAAATGGTTTCAGGATTGCTTACCGGTATGTTTGTCGGTTCGCTCCTAATGATCAATCAACAGGGCAACTTGAAGGTTGAGCCTGCATTGATTCAGTTTCAAAACCTGCAAGATCAGGTTCAGCTAAGAGTTGTGGATAATCTGGGTGTTGATTTCACATCCAAAGCCACATTTAAGAGCTCGGATTCCAAAACCATTTCAGTAAGTTCCACTGGCGAGGTAAAACCGTTACAATCAGGCAACACATCTATCATTGCAACTTTTGGAAACTTGAACGCAATATCCACGGTGAATTCACAAATAGATACATCAAAGGTTCCTACTTTTGAAAAAGATATTCAGCCCATTCTCACAAGGTTTGGTTGCAACTCTGGCCCTTGCCATGGCAAACAAAGAGGACAAAATGGTTTTCAACTTTCCCTGCTTGCCTTTGATGATGATTTCGACTTTGGGGCCATAGTCACAGAGGCTCGGGGAAGAAGAATATTCCCTTCCTCACCTGAATCCAGCATTTTATTGATGAAGGCCACCGGAGCCGTACCTCATGGCGGTGGCAAAAAACTTGACCCTGAAAGCACTGCATATAAACAGTTGCTAAGTTGGATCAAAGTTGGAACACCCAGAACTCCCAAATCTGAGCCGAAAATAATTGCCCTTGAGATAACGCCTGCAAATTTAATTCTTCCACCGAAAACTAAGGTACAGGTACGTGCAATTGCAAAATTTGAAGATGGAAACTCCAAGGATGTCACACACTTAAGCGCCTTTCAATCCAGCGAAAGTGTGCTTACATCCGTTGATTCAAAGGGACTTATTGAAACCGGTTCTTTGCCTGGCGAAGTAGCCATCATGGCAAGGTACATGGAAAAATTCGCCATCTGCTATGTAACCATGCCTCTTACCGGGGCAAAGAAAAGCAAACTGCCTTCTCGAATTTCATCCGACCATTTTATTGACACCTTATTGTCGAATAAGTTTGAAAAACTTGGACTCTCACCAAGCGAGCCTGCAAATGACTCCGTGCTGGTGCGGAGAATGTATTTGGATATCATCGGCAGACTTCCCACACCTGAAGAAACAAGGGCATGGCTTAACGAAACTTCTCCGGACAAAGTTAGAAACCTTGCTGTTCAGCTTGTGAATAGGCCAGAGTATGCCGAATTTTGGGCCAATAAGTGGGCCGATTTACTGAGACCAAACCCCTACCATGTTGGAATTAAAGCAGTATTCGTGCTTCATACGTGGCTGAGGGATGCTTTTCGAAAAAACCTTCCCTATGATCAATTTTCTCGTGAAATCATTACCGCAGAGGGAAGTACCTTCCGCGATGGTGCATCTGTATTTATCCGCGACAAACGAACCCCCGAAGAAATCACAACGGTGGTAAGCAGATTATTTCTTGGAGTTCGGCTGGAATGCGCCAAGTGTCATCACCATCCTTTTGAAGTTTACGGCCAGGAAGACTTTTATCAGTTCGCCGCTTTCTTCGCACGCATAGGCCGAAAGGGTGTTGGAATATCAGCCCCCATCTCTGGCAGCGAGGAAATGTTTTTTCTCTCCAAAAAAGGAACGGTCAAACACCCTAGAACCAACGAGGAAATGAAACCTGCCCCCCTGAAGGGCAAGCCCATGGAATTTGGAGAAGACGAGGACCCTAGATCTGCACTGGCTAAATGGATCACTTCGAAAGATAACAATCTGTTCGCCAAAGCAGGCGCCAACAGAATCTGGGGCGACCTCATGGGAAGAGGCCTGGTGGACCCAGTGGACGACCTGCGGGCCACCAATCCACCAACCAATCCGGAACTGCTAGACGCCTTGGCGGAAGAATTCCGCAAGAGCGAATTCGACATGAAGAAATTTATAGTGACCATCGTTACAAGCAATGCTTACAGGCTTTCCTCGGTGCCGAATGAGAAGAACCTGATGGACACGAGAAATCACTCCAGGCACTACCGAAACCGGCCTCGAGCGGAAGTACTTTTGGACATGGTCTGCGATGTAACCGGTGTAAAAGATTCCTTCCCGGCCATGCCGCAGGATTCCCGCGCCATGGAAATGTGGACATTCCGCTCAGCTTCCGAATTTTTGGACAGCTTTGGCAGACCAGACCCAAACCAGGACCCACCTTGTGAAAGATTACCCGATTCCACGGTCGTCCAGGCGCTGCATCTCATGAATGGGAAAGGGGTTCAGGCAAAAATTCTTTCCGACAATGGGAGGGCAGCCCAATTGGCAGCAAGCCCTGTATCTTTGGAATCCGCAGTTGAGGAACTCTATTTAAGATGTTATTCTAGAATGCCTACGAAACAGGAAATGGAAAAAGTGCTTACCTTGGCAAGTGACCAGAAGCTGAATAAACGACAAGCATTGGAAAACGTACTTTGGGCGCTGATTAACTCGCCCGAATTTGTCCTAGTGGACTGAAAGGTGCCAGCCATGAACCTTCTCGGAAGTCGACACGGTCTATCTCGTCGTGATTGCCTAATGCTTGGTCTGGGCACACTTCTGGGTGGCGGTTTTACCTCTTCCCTGATGGCAAAGAACGGTGCAACCGGCAAAGCACAGGCAAAAAGTGTCATTCTAGTTTGGCTGGATGGTGGTCCCACCCATTACGAAACATTCGACCCAAAACCTGATGCCCCTGTTGAAATTCGTGGAAACTACAAACCCATTCCGACCAAAATTCCCGGAGTTCATTTTTCCCAACATATGACCAAGCTTGCCTCTATTATGGACAAGCTTGCGATTGTTCGATCCGTCCAGCATGATCAAGGCAACCATGGTGCTGGAAATCACTACATGATGACAGGCGCACCCCCGCGAATTCCCGTGGGATGTGGGGCTTTTGTAAGTTTTCATCCTAGCATGGGGTCGGTGGTATCCTCAGAAATTGGGGCCCTTCCGGGATTACCGGCTTATTTTACCATTCCTTCCATGACCAGATCTGGTGGGCCAAATTTCCTGGGGGCGAAGCATGCCCCATTTGTTGTGGATGGAAGTCCAAACAGTGCCGGTTTTAGGGTTCGGGATGTAAGCCTGCCCAAGGAACTAGATGGTGCCAAACAACTGGGACGCGAGGAAATGCGAAAAGCGGTGGATCGAATGGTTCGATTTGCTGACAAACAAGTGGGCGATCCCGCCCTGGCCATGGATGACAACTATAAACAAGGCTTGGATCTTATTCGCTCCAAGGAAGCCCAGGCGGCCTTTGACATTCAAAGGGAACCTGAAAAGGTAAGGGAACTATACGGCAGAAATGAATTCGGCCAGCGAACTTTGCTTGCCAGAAGGCTGGTTGAGGCTGGCGTTCCTTTCATCGTTTTAAATGAAGGCGGCTGGGATCACCATACGAACATATTCCCCACTTTGGACAAACGCCTACCCACATTTGATCAGACAATCTCTGGCCTTATCACCGACCTCGATCAGCGAGGGATGCTTGAATCCACATTGGTATTGGTACTTGGTGAATTTGGCAGAACCCCTCAAGTCAACAAAGATGGCGGGCGCGATCACTGGTCTAATGCGATGTCCATACTTTTTGCCGGGGGTGGCACCCCTGGTGGTCAGGTGATTGGCGCAACCGATAAGCGTGGCTATGCGGCATGCGAGAGGGTGCTTTCACCAGAAAATTTCGCCTCCACAGTTTATTCAAAAATTGGTGTGGACCCTGGCAAAATTCTCTACGCAGCAAACGGCAGGCCAGCACATATTGTCAGCAATCCCCAACCCATTCAGGAGTTGATGGGGTGAGAACGGGCAGCATTATTCTGCTTGTCTGGCTCAGCTTATTTACCGGACTTGCAAAATCCGCCCCACCGGTTTTGAATTGGTTTTTTCCATCTGGCGGGCAGCAAGGAACAACTGTTTCGGTAAAAATCGGGGGTACTTTTCCAGAGTGGCCCCCCAAAATTTGGTGTGATTCCAAGGACATCTCCCTGAATCCAACTGAAAAAAACACACTTTCCATAAAGCTGGATGCAAAAGCCACACCCGGCCCAAAACTCATTCGATTTACCAACAAGGATGGTGCATCCGCCCTCAAGGCTTTCTGGGTGGGTAATATCCCGGAAATCGAGGAAAAGGAACCAAATGATTCCCATCTGAAGCCTCAAGCCTTGGAAGGAACCCCGGTTCTAATTAACGGAAAGTTAGGTGCCGCAGGAGATAGCGATACCTTTGCCATAAAAGCCAAATCTGGTCAGGTTTTAGTGGCAAAGTTACAAGGTAATCAAGGGTTAGAATCACCCATGGATGCTGTATTGCAAATACTCTCACCCGATGGCTTTATTGTGGCGGAAAACCACGACCGCTTTGGAACAGACCCATTTATCGCATTTCCGGTTCCTTCCGAAGGAATTTACAAGGTGAGACTCTTTGCTTTCCCTGCGACACCAGACAGCAGCATTCGCTTTTCTGGTGGTGAAACATACATTTATCGCCTGACCATAACCACAGGGCCATACTTGGACCATACCATGCCCTTGGCAATTTCCACAGGTAAAGTAAATAGCCTGAATGCAAAGGGTTGGAATCTCAAAGATTTTGACCCAAAAATCAACGCAAAAGTGTCAGATGAAAACAAAGCTGTCCCAATTACCATGAAGGGAGTTGCTGGTTTTATTTCACTTCCTCCCACAACTATTCAAACTGAGGAATTCACTAATCTCGAAAAACCTTTAGAAATTAATTCTCCGAAAAGTATATCCGGGGTTTTACAGAAAGCATCGAGGCACGAGTTCGAACTCAAGTTTAAAAAAGGCACAAAACATTTGATTAAAGTGGAGGCCAGAAACATCGGCTCGGACTTGGATCCTATTTTGATCTTAAAAGATTCCCAGGGAAAAGAATTAAAACGTGCCGATGACGAGGACAAAAGCCGTGATACCTCACTGGAAGTTAATCCAACGGATGACAAACCTTTGAAACTAATCCTGGCTGACCTTCATAATCATTTTGGTGAAACCTTCTATTACAAGATGGATGTAACATCAGTGGTACCAGACTTTGAATTGGAAATTGATTCAGATGCCTATGTGTCCAAAGATGCTAAGCCTGTAGAAATCCCCCTTAAAATTATTAAAAAAGGAGGATTTACAGGAGAAATAACAGTTCAAGCGATTGGAATTCCAAATGGTTGGACTGCGGAAAACCTTCAAATAAATTCAAAAACTGCTAGCCCAGCGAAGCTTACTTTAAAACCCTCCGAGAAAGCGGAATCTGGCTTTTTCAAGGTCGAGGCAACTTCCGGTACCACAAAAAAAACAATATCTCGAAACGTTCCGTCCTTGCAAAGTACGGTAGAGGTTTTTTACCTTTCCAAGGAAACAAAAGATAAAAAGTAGGCTGTCATGAATTCCTGCATCATTTTGATTACAACCATGATGAGCATTCATCAGGCAAAAGATCTCCCATTTGAAATTGAAAGATTCACGGTTGCCGACAGGCCTGCTTTTGTCATGCTTCCTGAAAAATCCAAAAGAACAACTCCCCAACCCTGGATACTTTACGCCCCCAATCTGCCAGGTTACCCGGACAAACACGAGTCCTGGATGCACCAGAAGTTTTTAGATGCGGGGGTGGCGGTTGCCGGAGTGGATATTGGTGAAGCCTATGGGAACCCCAAGGGAAAAATAACCTTCAGTGCCCTTTATCAGGAGCTTGTAAATAAGCGCCAATTTGCCAAAAAACCATGTCTTTTTGGTCGAAGACGGGGCGGTCTATGGGTAACGAGCTGGGCTGCTGATAACCCTGAAAAAGTTGCAGGTATAGTTGGCATATACCCTGTTTTTGATTTCAGAACCTATCCTGGCTTAACCAAGGCTGCGCCAGCCTATGGCCTTTCCCCGGATGAATTAAAAGCCCGTTCCAAGGAATTTAATCCGATTGAAAAAGTACACCTGCTTGCCAGAGCGATGATTCCCGCGACCTTGATCCATGGAGATGATGACAAAGTAGTGCCTTTAAAGGAAAACTCCCAAGCTTTCTTGGAAGCCTATCAAAAAGAAAAACAGGAAAGCCTTGTCAAACTGATAATCCTTAAAGGGCAGGGGCATAACTTCTTTGAGGGTTTTTTCAAATCCCAGGAAATTGTGGACTTTGCAATTAGCAAAGCTAAAAATAGTTCGCCCTGAAATAAATGAAACAGCTTTTTAAATATTTTGGTCATGAATCTTCCGGGATCTCCAGTCTGATAAGATAATCCCAAGTCTTTTTTCATGGGCGATGGGTATATGCAATCAGAAGCCATTAGATTTATCCAGAAAGATATTGTTTTAGTAGGTGCCGGAAATGCGCATTTGGGATTCATCCGAATGCACCAAATGAATCCCATCAAGGATGTCCAGGTAACACTTATTAATGAAACCGGAGTCATCCCATACTCAGCCATGGTACCTGGAACCATCGGGGGAGATTATCAACCTGAGGAAATCACGATAGACCTTGTCCAACTTTGCGCCGTAGCAAATGTTCGCCTTGTTGTATCAAGGGCCGAAAAGCTTGATTGCACCAATAATCTTGTATTTTGCGAGGGCAGGGCGGAGCTTCGTTACGATGCCATAAGCCTTGGGCTTGGATCACTTCCCAAAACTGCGCCTGGAAACCAACAAAACACCATATCCATGCGACCGCTTCTGCCGTTGATGGAAAGATTGCAAACGATCGAATGCCAGCTTCAAAACTCTGACAATCCGTTTCACCTTGTGATAGTTGGAGGCGGGGCAAGTGGTTGTGAGCTAGCCTTGGCAATCCAAAAGAGATTTGCCAAATTCCGTCATCTTCAAATTACATTACTGCAAGGGAACTCCACCCTTCTGAACGGCTTCAATGCAAAAGCACAAATTGCATTTCTTCAATTACTGAACGAAAGGGGTATCGAGGTTTCCCTGAATTCAAGGGTTACTGGTATTCATGAAAAACTAGTATCAACTGATTCGGCAAGAAAATTTCCATTCGACCTTTTAATTTGGGCAACCAATGCCGAGGCTCATCCTCTGATCACCCAAAGCAATCTTGCCAAATCAAATATTGGATTTTTGCGGGTAAACAAACAGTTACAGTCTGTTTCGAATCCATCGGTTTTTGGGACAGGAGACTGTATTTCCATAGAGAATCACCCAGATCTGCCAAAGAACGGTGTGCATGCGGTTCGGCAAGGCAAAGTGCTATTTAAAAACATGCAAAGTTTCCTCAGAGATCAGCAGGGAGTTGAATTTAAGCCGCAAAAAAAATGCCTGGCACTTTTAAATACCGCAGACGGCAACGCAGCCATGGTTTATGGCGGATTGTATTTTCAAAACAAAGTTTTAAGAACTCTTAAAGATCGAATTGATAAGGCTTGGATTCAAAAGTTTTGTCCAACGCAAATTACAGGTAACAGTCATCCGCAACCAAAGGAACAAATGCGATGCGGCGGCTGTGGATCCAAAATATCCAGCAATATTTTGTCATCGGTCTTAAAGAGATTGGATACAGGCAAGGATGAAAGAATTATTATTGGATGCGAGGCTGGTGACGATGCTTCTGCCCACATTTTCAAGCCTGAACTTTACAGCAATGAGCCAGAAAACCTTGTTGAGGTCCAGACGGTTGATTATTTCAAGACTTTCACCCCTGACACCTTCTTTTTTGGACAAATTTCCGCCCTTCACGCGATCAGCGACCTTTTTGCCATGAACGCCAGGCCTTTCAGCGCCCTGGCAATAGCAACCCTTCCATACGCTCGCGGGCCTGTTCAGGAAGGAATGCTCTACGAACTACTCTCAGGAGCAGTATCCATCCTAAAAAATCACGGAATTACCCTCTCTGGCGGGCACACTACCGAAGGCAATGAAATGGGATTGGGGTTTTCAGTTACTGGATTCGCAGAAAGAAAATCTCTATTTCAAAAAAGCAAGCTTAAACCCGGACAAAAATTGATTCTTACCAAACCTCTCGGAACAGGGGCAATTCTCGCAGGATTCATGCAAGGACTGTGTAAAGCCAGTTGGTTCGAAAAATTAAAAGAAGGAATGTTAAGATCGAACCAGGCTGCAGCAAAGATATTTTCAACCCATAAGGTGGAAGCCTGCACAGACATTACCGGATTTGGACTTGCAGGCCATCTCCTTGAAATGCTTGATTCAAGTGGCTTTTCCAGCCAGTTAACTTTAAAAAACATCAGAAAATATGATGGATTCGAAGAAATCAAAAACAAGGGAATCCTCAGCACACTGCACGAAGACAATACAAAGGTATCGTGCAGATTTAATAGTCCTATTGAACATTTACCCGCGGAGTTATTTGATCCACAGACCTCCGGGGGTTTGCTTGCAGGTGTAAATCCCGAATCTTGCGACCAAATTCTTAAGGAACTTTTTGAGGCAGGTTACAGGGAAAGTTCAATGATCGGTACAGTGATTGAGAAAAAATCTGGGCCGACAATTCTTCTCGATTTGCAATAAAACACCCATTTTGAACATCCGGAAAAAATATGAATAACTCGTTTTTTGATGTCCGAATGAAAGGTTTCAGGGATAAAAAATCCGTACGTGATTTGATTCATGCGATTGATAGCGAAATTAAGCCTTTGATAGCCACCGAGGTTCTAGAACTTAAAAACCTTGCCAGACGAATTTCCGCCAGAGATGTTTTTTCAGAAATCAATGTTCCGGGGTTTGACAGGTCTGCGATGGACGGTTACGCACTGATCGCAGAAAACACCAACGGGGCCACATCATCCAACCCCATACCCCTGAAAATTCTGGATAGTGCCTACCCGAATCAACCATCTGCCAAAGAGATTAACCCAGGGTTCACAATCCGAGTAATGACAGGTTCTCCCATTCCCAAGGGGGCCAACGCTGTTTTACCTTTTGAATTGGCCTCTGAAAATCATGATGTATGCCTGGTACATGCATCAGTCGCCCCCGCAAAAAATATTGGATACACGGGCGAGGACATCAATTTCGGCAGTCTTGTCCTTTGCGCTGAAAAATTCATCCGCCCACAAGATATTGGGGTGCTGGCTTCGATTGGGACTGGGGTGGCCACAGTTTTTAAAAAGCCAATGGTGGATTTATTGATCACTGGAAATGAACTTTTACCACCTGGATCAAAACCTTCCGGGCACCAGATTGTGGACTCGAACTCTTTGATGATCTCAGCGCTCATTGAAAGGGATGGTGGAACTTCCAGGATTCACTCGCCCATCAAAGATTCAAAGGAAGCAATCCGCAATAAAATCCTTGATTCTGATGCGGACATCATTCTTGTCTCGGGGGGCAGTTCCGTAGGCCAGGAGGATCACATACCATCAATCATCAACGAAATAGGCGAACTCATCATCCACGGTGTATCCCTTCGCCCGGCAGGACCAACAGGCTTTGGGCTTGTGCGAGGCAAACCGGTATTCCTGCTTCCCGGAAATCCTGTTTCCAGTTTATGTTCCTATGATTTATTTGCAGGTCGGGCTGTTCGACTTTTGGGGCATCTAAATCCAGCTATCCCTTATGCCCAAAAACAACTTCAATTATCCAAAAAAATCTTATCCCAACAGGGTAGGGTTGATTATGTGCGCATTCAAATTCAAAACGAATTTGCGATCCCGGTAGCTAATAGTGGTGCTTCCATTTTAAGCTCCACCACGAAGGCGGACGGTTTTTTACTTGTGGATGAAAGCCACGCGGAAATTGCTGAAGGATCAATCGTTAACGTTTATGCCTATTAAATAATCCACCATTTGGATTTATTTGAGATTTCTTCTTTCAAGTCGATTCCAAGCCACTTATAAGTATTTACAAAACCTAAAAATGGATATAAGCCTTCTGTATATTCAAGCCAAATAATTTTTGTTACGATAATGCTATCATGAGTTCATAAGGTGATCCGCCATGGTTCCAATTCATAATGCTGGCATGTCCAGAAGATCCATGATTCAAGCTGGATTTTCTGGGTTACTAGGCCTTTCAACGCTAAACGCTCAAGCTTTTGCAAAAAACAAGGTTGATAA
>JBEGQX010000333.1:0-6973 GCA_041180805.1 Planctomycetota bacterium | reverse complement strand
GCTTTTATGACTGTGCCCCCTGCCACCGCCTATTTGCTTACAGATCGATTATGGAAAATGATTTTTCTTGCAGTAGGCATTGCGACTCTTTGCGCAGTGGGCGGTTACTGGCTGGCTCACTGGCTGGATGCGTCAATCTCTGGTTGCATGGCAACCGCATCTGGTTTCTTTTTCGGTTTAACCATCCTGTTCGCTCCGAAAAAAGGTTGGATTACCAGTTGGAGAAAGTCTAGATCTTCCAGAAAAAAAGTGCAAGTAACACTTCTTGTAATCCATCTTGTACAGCATGAGAACACCGACCGCGAAAGAGAGGAAAACCATATGGACAGTCTTCACAAGCATTTAAAATGGCCCGAGCAGGAAATAATCGATATCACCAGCAGAAGCATTTCAAGAGGGTTTGTGAATTTGGAAAGCGGCATTCTTAAATTGACATCCAAGGGGAGAAAATATGCCATGGATTCCGCGCAATTGGGTGAGAAAATCCTAGGCTAGCACTTAAATGAAAAAACTGGTTCACTCGACACATCTGGACTGGCTTTTGGGTGAAATACCCCTTTGGCAGGAAAAGGGAATCATCACCCCTGATCAAGCCGGGGAGATTCGATCCATTTACATGCCTTTGGAAAAACCTTCCTGGCAAAACCTGGCGTTCTATAGTTTGATTTGGGCCGCGTCGATCTTGTGCGGAATATCACTCCTTTTGCTTTTAGGTTACAACTGGGATTTCATGGGTTATATCCCAAGGCTGGGTGTACTTTTTGGAATAACGATTGCCTTTCAGGCTGGAGCATTTTGCACCCGCTTTTTTACAGACAAGCAATTGCTATCTGAAATCCTGGCCTGCTTTGGTGGCGCAAGCTTTGGAATTTCTCTTTTCCTGATTGGCCAAACTTTCAATCTGGAAGGAAGCGAATATGAAGTATTCTGGTGGTGGATCGTTGGAACCATACCCGTGGCTTTACTTGGTCAAAGCCCCATTAACTGGCTTCTAATTTCCCTATTGGAACTTGCGTGGTGTGGCATACTAGCTGACCAATTAAATTCATCCATCTGGAAACCATTTGGCTGGAACAGCGGACTACCTCTGGCACCTTACTCAATCATGATTCTTTTGGTGCCAGGGTTCGTATACGCACTTTTTAAAAAATGCCGTTGGACACTGGTATTCCAATTTATTGTTATCGCATTTGCAACCGTCATGATCATGGTAATTTGGAAAATCAAGGGACCCATACTGCTTGGCAGCCTTGCAATGGCTTGCGCATTATCCCTGACAGAATGTTCCCAGGATAAAGTTTTTACATCACTTGCAAGCCTTGCAGGAAAAATAGCAACTGTGCTCATTCTGCTAACTTTTTGCTATTACGAATTCCAAAAAAGCCTGTTTCATTCAAGTAATAAAATCAAACTGGCAGGATTAAATTTATCTGATATTTGGCCTGCTTATTTAGTCGTGGCAACCACAAGTATTCTAATAATAGGGGGCTTCGGGAAAAAATTGGCCGAAAGTCGAAGTTCCATTCTTTTTTGCACGATCCTCTTCTATGGAATTCTATTAGGACTATTAATTTTGGTTTTTGGCGCCAAAAACCATCAAATCCTCCAGATCATTTCAAGTATCGTCGCAAACATTCTACTTTTATTGACATGTGCCATGTGGATGGACTCTGGATGGGAAAATGAATCCATAATTCAATTCTTTGCAGGGGCAATACTATTTCTTATTTGGACTTTTCAAAGGTATTTTGATCTTTTTGGAGATATCGGCGGCATGCTGGGAGCGAGTGCGCTATTTCTGGCTTGTGCATTGCTTTTGGTTTTCCTGGCCTTTTTTTGGCAAAGAAAGAAAAGGAGGTTGGCATGAACACCACTGCGCCACCTCCCTGGAAAGATCCCAAAAAGCTTGGTCTGGGCTTATTTGCCGCATTTCTCTTTCAGTTACTGATTCTTTCAGGCCTTTGCGCAAAAGGATTGGTTCCAAGGTTTATGTCCACCAGGATCAAAGTTCGGGTCACCGAATTGAAGGAATCAAATTGGAGAAAATCAAACCATCTGAGATTGGATTTTGAATTTTCAAAACCACCAAAAGACAACGCGCTTCTATCTGAGAATGCCAGATTATTCTTTAAGGAAGTGGAAACAAGTAAACAAAACAATTCCGAAGACTTCAACATCAGCAAGCCAATTTTCATTTCCCTCAAATTCCTAAAGAATGAGGATGTTTGGGTTCCATTCAACTTCAGCTTGGAAAAACCAAAAGATGGAAAATTCATTGTTGGCAAAGCCTTTCGCCATCAAAAACAAATCCTATTTGGTATCGAGGACTTTTACTTTCGGGAAGGTAATGAAGAACTATACAAGCAAGCCGTGGATGGTAAAAAATTAGTAGCTGAAATCTTTCTGGCACCAAACGGTCAATGCCAGATTAAAACCCTCGTTATTCAAAAATGATTTATCTTATGCGCCCTTTTCTAGCAACAATTCAAGATAAGATTTTTCCATCAGACTCTCAGACTTAATTTCCAATCGTTCTAAAAGTTCTTTGGCGATGGATTCCCCGAAGTCGACTCCTTGATGGTCATTAAGAACAACTTCAAGTTCCAAAAAATCTCCAAGGCCTTCCACATGATCCAGATGAATTCTTGTTTGGGCAATTTTAAATAGCGTTCTTTTTTTTCGAACAACCCCAATCACTCCCAAAGAGGCCGCCATTATATTTCTAAGCAAAACCGGATTATTAGTAGGTAAGATCTGATATTCCGATAACTTGGGTCCAGGCAAATTATCCCTTTTGTAAAAAATCAATTCGCCTTGGTTTTCGGAAAACTTACGCAATTTCAGCCTGCCATGGGGACAATTAAAGAAAGTATCTTCCTGATTGAGGAGGTCCGGTCCTTCATCAGCAAGTTTGGAAACAATATCCGCAAGTCTGGAGTAGTTCTTGATACTTGCTTTTATTTCGACATTTTGTGCCAAGCTATACCCATCTTTCTTCTCTGTTTTTACGAATTCAAATTACCATTTTTCATTTTGCGTTCAACAAAGATGAAATAGCGCGAAGATTGAAAGAAATTCATCTTTTTCCACAAAAACAATCCATGCTTCTTCCGCAAAGGTTTTATTTGCTTTTGAAGGAAAAGCCCAATATCATAAGTCTAGGTTCCTATATCTCTCCCAAAGCACAGTCAGGGTGGCTTAAGCCTGCCTTGTATTGGAGTTTTTGATCGTGACTCCGCGTGAGATCCTGGCACACATTCGAGAAAAAGAAGTGCGTGCCATTGATCTTCGATTTATGGATTTTCCCGGGCTTTGGAAGCATTTCACAATTCCAGCCTCTGCACTCAAGGAATCAACCTTTGAGGAAGGTTTGGGTTTTGATGGCTCCAGCATGCGTGGCTGGCAATCCGTCAATGAATCAGATATGGTCGTGGTTCCAGTTGCTGAAACTGCTTTTCTTGATCCCTTTACCAGGGACAAAACCCTAACCATGATTTGCAACATCCAGGAACCGATCACCAGACAGGACTATACCAGAGACCCTAGAAATGTTGCCCGGAAGGCAGCCAATTATCTAAATTCCTCTGGCATTTGCGATACCGCTTATTTTGGTCCTAAAATCGAATTTTTTGTCTTCGATGACATACGCTTCCACCAGGACGAACATAGCGGCTTTTATTTTATCCAAAGTTCAGAGGGTGCCTGGAACACCGGGCGTGAAGAAAACCCAAATCTTGGTCATAAAATCCGGTATAAGGAAGGTTATCTTCCTTGTGCCCCCGTTGATGCCTGCCATGATTTGCGCAGTGAGATGATGCTTACCATGCTCGATTGTGGAATTGAGGTGGAATCTCACCATCACGAGGGTTCCACAGGCGGCCAAGGCGCGCTTGATATTCGTTTTTCCACTCTTGTGGAAATGGCTGACAGCGTTCTCAAGTACAAATACATCGTTAAGAATGTAGCCAAAAAGCATAATAAAACAGCAACATTCATGCCCAAGCCTATTTTTCAAGATCATGGCAGTGGAATGCATGTGCATTGTTCCTTATGGAAAGCTGGAAAAAATCTTTTCGCAGGTGGTGGATATGCGGGGCTAAGCGATACAGCCATGTACGCCATTGGTGGCTTGCTAAAGCATGCGCCTTCGCTTTGCGCCATCACAAATCCAACCACCAATAGTTACAAGCGACTAGTTCCAGACTATGACGCACCCACCAAGCTTGCCTACAGCAGCAGGAACAGATCCGCAACAATTCGAATTCCAGTTCATTCCCATAAGACAAACTCAAAGAGAATTGAATACCGCATACCGGATAGCTCAAGTAATCCTTATCTTGCGTTTGCCGGAATGGTCATGGCAATGATCGATGGAATCAAGAATAAAATTCATCCGGGAGAACCCATGGATCGCAACATTTACGATCTTGGGCCCGATGAAAGAACCAAATTGCAAAGCACGCCTCTTTCCCTGGAAGAATCTTTGAAAAACCTTGAGCAGGATCATGAGTACCTGCTTCAGGGGGATGTTTTCACAGAGGATGTGATTCGCACATGGGTTGAATACAAACGCGCAAACGAGGTGGAAGCGGTAAGAATGCGGCCGCACCCCTATGAATTTGCGCTTTATTACGATTTGTAAGGGACCTCTCCAAGTGCTGCCTGGTGAACAAGGTATGTCGCGGACCATTAGAAACCAATAGGCAGTACGAATTTCCGCGCGGGTTTTTGTTTATCTTTGAGGATTCACCAAATGAGCTTTACCAATGTTCGCCAGCAGGCCGTCCAGTCGATTGCAAAATCCAAGCCGGAGTTGGATAAACTTTCCAACAAGAATTACAACCTGCGAGAGATTTTTGGCTCGGATGTTTTCAATGAAGAGGTTCAGCGCGCCAGGCTTCCAAAATCCATCTACAAAGCCTTGCAAAAAACCATCAAATTGGGCGCCCCCTTGGAACCTGATGTGGCAGATAGCGTCGCAAGCGCCATGAAAGATTGGGCCATTGAAAAAGGGGCCACCCACTACACCCACATTTTTCAGCCAATGACCGGGCTTACCGCCGAAAAGCACGACAGTTTCCTCAGCATTGATGGTAACGGATCAGCAATCGCGGAATTCAGTGGCAAGGAACTTGTTAAGGGCGAACCAGATGCCAGCTCTTTCCCTTCCGGTGGAATTCGCGCGACTTTTGAAGCCCGTGGTTACACGGCCTGGGATCCGACCAGCCCGGCTTATATTCTTCAAAACCCAAATGGCGCAACCCTTGTTATACCAACAGCATTTCTTAGCTGGACTGGCGATGCGCTGGACAAGAAAGCACCTTTGCTGAAATCGATGGAAGTGATTTCCCATCATGCACTGAGAATTTTAAGATTGTTTGGTAACAAAACTTCAAAGAAAGTGTTCACCACTGTTGGTCCGGAACAAGAATACTTCCTGGTTGATCGCAGTTTTTATCTTGGACGCCCCGATCTTTTACATACAGGTCGAACCCTACTGGGCGCCGCGTCTCCAAAAGGCCAGGAAATGGAAGACCAATACTTTGGCCATATTCCTGAACGTGTTATTGCCTTCATGGCTGATTGTGAAGAGCAATTATTCCGCCTTGGTGTACCCGTGAAGACTCGCCACAATGAAGTGGCGCCTTCCCAATACGAAATTGCACCTATTTTCGAAAATTCAAACCTTGCCACAGACCATCAAAACCTTGCCATGGAAATCCTTCGCAAGACTGCGCCCAAATATGGCATGGCTTGCTTGTTCCATGAAAAGCCTTTCGCTGGTATCAACGGCTCGGGCAAGCACAACAATTGGTCCATGTCCACGGACGATGGTGAAAATCTTTTAAACCCTGGTGATAATCCTCATGACAACGCTCAGTTCCTTGTGTTTTGCGTTGCCGTGATCAGGGCAGTTGCGAAATATCCTGAATTACTAAGGGTATCGGTCAGCAGTGCGGCCAACGACCATCGTCTTGGCGCAAACGAAGCACCGCCTGCCATTATCTCAATTTTCCTTGGGGATCAGCTCCAAGACATCATGGATCAGGTGGAAAAAGGTGGCGCTACCAGCACCAAACAGGGCGGCCATATGGAAATTGGTGCTTCGGTTCTGCCAAAACTACCTCGTGATGCTGGCGATAGAAACAGAACCAGCCCATTTGCCTTCACTGGAAACAAATTTGAATTCCGAGCAGTGGGTTCATCGCAATCTGTTTCGGGTCCAAACACTGTTTTGAACACCATTGTCGCTGAATCTTTGGATTTTGTGGCAACGGAACTGGAAAACGCAGTCAAGGCTGGCAAAGATTTTAACAAGTCTATTCAAGAGCTGCTTGCTTCCATATTGAAATCTTGCAAGAAAGTTCTCTTCAATGGCGATGGCTACTCCGAAGAATGGCACAAGGAAGCTGAAAAGCGTGGTTTGCCCAATCTGCGAACCACAACTGACGCTCTGCCAGTAATTGTTCGCAAGGATTCCATCGAATTGTTTACCAAATACAAGGTTTACACCGAGAAGGAATTGGTCAGCCGTTTCAAGATCCTTTGCGAAAATTATGTAAAGACCTTGAACATCGAAGGCAAAACAGCATTATTGATGGCAAAGGGGATGATTCTTCCCGCCGCCATACGATTCCAGGGTGAAATAGCATCTTCGGTAAATGCCACCAAGGCTGCTGGGGTTGACAACTCAGCTCAGGTGGAATTCCTGAAGAATCTTACCTCCACCATTTCGGATTTCCAAAAGGCAATCGCTGGCTTGGAACATGCATTGGGCGAACACCCCTCTGGAGATGAACATGCGCATGCGGTTCATGCCCGGGACCATGTCCTTGCAAGTATTGTGAAACTGCGTGGAGTATCCGACAAACTGGAAACCATGGTTGCTGATGACCGCTGGCCACTACCAACCTACCGCGAAATTCTTTTCATCAAGTAATTCGCGATTTCAAAAGCATAAAAGGCCGGGGAA
>JBEGQX010000332.1:0-3468 GCA_041180805.1 Planctomycetota bacterium | reverse complement strand
GGAAGGTGGAGAATGGCGCGCTTAACAGGGTTGAAAAAGGCGCTGGTGACATCATTACCAAGGATCAGTACGAGGAATTTGAGCTTTACCTCGAATACAAGATCTCCAAGGCTGGCAACAGTGGCATTATGTTTCATGTGATTGAGCAGAATGGGCCGCCCTGGCATTCCGGTCCCGAAATCCAGGTTCAGGACAATGTCGATGGCCATGACCCACAGAAAGCCGGGTGGTTGTATCAACTTTACCAACCCGCCATCGATCCTGCCACCAACAAGGTGATTGATGCGACCAAACCTGTGGGCGAATGGAATCAGGTGCATCTGATCATTTCCAAGGATCGCTGCGAACTGGATATGAATGGGGTGCGCTACTGGACTTGCAAGCTCGGCAGCAAAGATTGGAACGAACGCGTTGCCAAGAGCAAATTTGCCAAGCTTGAAAAGTTCGGCAATCAGGGCAAAGGTCACCTTTGCCTGCAGGATCACAACGACCCTGTCTCTTACCGAAACATCAAGATTCGTGCCATCAAGTCGGGGGAGACTACTCCCGAACCTGTGGATGGTAAAAAAAAAGTAAAGATTGAAGAGGCTTTTCCCAATCTGCAGTGGGCAGATTGGACCGGGGAGGATGACAAAGGCAAAGTGGTTCCACTTCGCCCCATTGTAATTACCCACCCTGGTGACCAATCCAATAGGATCATCGTTGCCACCCAGCAGGGGCAGATTCATGTAATGCCCCAGGGGGCAAAGACTTCCAAAAGCCAGATCTTTCTCGATATCAGTTCCAAGGTCCGCTACGAGGACAAGGAAAATGAGGAGGGTTTGCTCGGGCTTGCCTTTCACCCCGATTACAAGAAGAATGGTGAATTCTTTGCCTACTACACAGTGCGCCATACCCCGCATATGTGTGTAATCTCTCGTTTCAAAGTTTCAAAGAATGATCCGAACAAAGCGGATGCAGCATTCGAAGAGGTGCTTCTGGAAACGACCCACCCTTTCTGGAATCACAAGGGTGGTACCTTGGCCTTTGGTCCGGATGGTTACCTGTATGCAGCCATCGGCGATGGTGGCAGCGGAAATGACCCATACAAGAATGGGCAAAATCTTGGCACCCTTCTTGGCAAGATTATTCGTATTGATGTGAACAGGAAGGACGCGGGCAAGAAGTATGCGATCCCCAAAGACAACCCATTTGCGAACCAGAAGGGTGCCTTGCCAGAAATTTATGCCTACGGTTTTCGTAATGTCTGGCGCATGGCGTTTGACAGGAAGACTGGCAGCCTTTGGGCAGCAGATGTCGGCCAGGGACTTTGGGAGGAAATTAATATTGTCCAGAAGGGTGGCAACTATGGCTGGAACCTTCGCGAAGGCAAACACCCGTTTGGAAATTTGAAGAGTGACGCAAAGACCATTGATCCCGTTTGGGAATACGATCATCAGGCAGGCAAGTCCATTACCGGTGGAAATGTCTATCGTGGCAACAAGGTTCCTGAAATAACTGGCAACTACATTTACGCAGACTATGTCTCCGGCAAAATCTGGGCACTGGATTACGACCAGTCATCCCAGAAGGTGAAAGGCAATTACTCAATTCCCAGTCCCATGCTTCCCATCATTACCTTTGGTGAGGATGAACAGGGTGAAGTCTATTTTGCAGTGGTTAGCGCCAATGGCAGAGGTATCTACAGGCTTGCAACGGATGTTGAATCCAAGTCCGGGGAATCGGATGAGATCATGGAAGGCAGATTCAAGGGCAAAGTGCGTTCCATCCTGAATCGCCTGCGCAGATAAGGCACCGGGGTTCATGCACCACATCCGCACGGTTCTGGTTGGCACCGGTTTCATGGGCTGGGTACATCTGGAAGCGCTTCGCAGGCTAAACATCGAAGTGGCAGGAATCGCTGCATCTTCATTGGCCAAGGCGCAGGATTTTGCCCACAGGCATGGTGTTGCAAGGGCTTATGCAAGTCTGGAAGAGGCACTGGCTGATCCAACGGTTCAGGTTGTGCATCTTTGTGTTCCCAATCGCCATCATTACCCAATGGCAAAGGCAGCCCTGGAAGCCAACAAGCATGTGCTTTGCGAGAAACCACTGGCGATGAACAGTACCGAATCCGCAGAACTGGTAAGGTGCGCCAATGCGAAACCCCACCTTGCCTGTGGTGTGAATTACAACATTCGCTACTATCCGCTTTGTCTGGAAGCCCGCGAAAGGGTTCGTTCCGGCAGCATGGGCAAAGTCCTTCATGTGGCTGGCAGTTACTCGCAGGATTGGCTTCTGCTTGAAACGGACTACAACTGGCGTGTACTTGATAGTGAGGGTGGCGACCTTCGCGCAGTTGCAGACATTGGCACCCATTGGCTGGACCTTGCATGGTCGATCACCGGGTTGGAGGTGGAATCGGTCTGTGCCGACCTTCAGGTGGTGCATTCAACTCGCAAGCGTCCTAAGGGTGAGGTGGAAACCTTCCAATCCAAGCAACGCACCGAAACCATGACCGAATCCATTCCCATCCATACCGATGATTATGGAAGTGTCCTGTTGCGTTATCGAGGTGGTGCCCGGGGTGTCATGTGGGTGTCACAGACTTTTGCGGGCAGGAAAAACTGCCTCAGGCTGGAGATTGCCTCCCAGAAGAACTCGCTGGCTTTTAACAGTGAGAAGCCCAATGAAATCTGGTTTGGGCATCGTGACCGTGCCAACGAGTTGCTGATCCGTGACCCTGCGTTACTGACCGACAAGGTGCGTCCATTTGCGGATTATCCGGGTGGACATAACGAGGGTTATGATGATTCCTTCAAGATGTGCTTCCGCGATTTTTATGGTTCCATAACGGCGGGCAGGACCGGCCCACTTGCAACCTACCCGACTTTTGCGGACGGACATCGTGAGATCTTGCTTTGCGAGGCCATTTTGAAAAGCCAGCGGGAGGGTCGCTGGGTAACCGTGGGAGAACAGCCATGATGCAACTTGGTTTTGTCAGTGCGATTGTGCCCGAGCTTTCGTTGGAGGAAGTGTTTCAGGTTGCCAGCAAGGAAGGCTTCGAGTGTGTGGAGCTGATGTGCTGGCCAACAGGCAGGGCAGACAGGCGTTATGCGGGTGTCACGCATGTGGATGTCAGCAACTTTGACCTTCGTGCAGCCAACCAGATCAAGGAGCTTTCGCTCAAGTACCATGTTGAAATCAGTGCTCTGGGTTATTATCCCAATCCGCTGACCCCCGATCACACCGAGGCTCGAGCTGCCTGCGATCATCTTCTGAAAGTAATTGATGCCTCTGCGATGCTGGATGTTCACAAGGTAAACACATTTATCGGCCGTGACTGGACCAAATCGGTGGATGATAACTGGCCGAGGTTCCTTGCAACCTGGGAGCCGATACTTCACCATGCCGAATCCATGGAAGTGAAGGTGGGCATTGAAAACTGTCCGATGCTTTTTAGCAGGGACGAATGGCCGGGTGGCAAGA
>JBEGQX010000331.1:0-3270 GCA_041180805.1 Planctomycetota bacterium | reverse complement strand
AATCTTATCTGTTAAACCAAATAATCACAACAGGTTTGCATCAAGCCCATAGGGTGCAACCCGCGTGGGCTTTGGTATATTAAAACAGAATCATTTTGTACCCCAAGCCCTAAAATTTCCCTCTTCCCTGGGGAAGAGGGCGGGGTGTAGGGGGGAATAATAATTATGTTTTGTGGCCCACGGGGTGCAACCCGTGGGGGTTGATCATTTTGAAAACAGTTTCGCAAATTGATCCCAAGGGAAAGTTTTTCCCGGCTACTTTTTCAGGTCTTCGAGCAGGTTTTGGGCCTGAGCCTTCAGGTGTGGAAGATGATGCACTGCCGCATCCCAGACGATCCTGGAGTCGACCATGTCGTAACCGTGGGTCAGAAGATTTCTGAAATCAATGATTCTGCGGTAATTGCTGATTTGCTGTGCCAACGATTCGTCGAGTTTGGCAAGGCGGTTCAAGGCCTCACCCAGCATTTCAAAAAGCCTTTCCACGGCAAGCTGTGTTACATCCGAAGAAATATAGTCTTGGAACGAAATGTTCCCTGTAAGCTGCTCGACTTTGGTGGCAGCATGAACTATATCCAGCAAAAGTTTTTCCGGTTTATGCCGCATAAACAGTCTGGCGTTGCTGGTCGATGGATTCAGAAAGGAAGGGGTTTTTGATGCTGCCCCTGGTTAACAGATCGATCTTGCGGTTGAAAAGCTTGCGTAGATCGCGAAAAAGATCGCAGTAACTGGCGAATAACTGGCCATCCTGCAGGGGTAAAAACTCCACCAGAAAATCGAGGTCGCTGCTGGCGGGGTCAAAATCTGGCGTGGTGGCAGAACCGAAAAGCTCCAGTCTGGAAACATGGTGTTTCCTGCATAATTCCCGAAGCTGACTGCTTTTGCTGGAAATGATGTCTGTCAATGTTCACCTCATTAAACATTATATCATTTCCCAGTTTTGTGAAATAGCCCATGGGGTGCAACCCGTGTGCTTCTTTTAATATGTTTCAGCGTGATGTTATTTGGGTGGGAGAATTTTCTGTTTTTAATTGGGTGCCAAAAACGCGTTGGTGCAGGGAATAAGGGTCTAAATCCGCACCATTTGGCCAAGAAACCACATGGAACTCATCAAGAAATACCTGCTTAAAAAACGACTCGTCTTGTAAAGGTTGAAAGATTGGGCCTGTTAGTAAATCTTTAACGGAAATTGTCCCCCGAAGGCCATCTTCAAAGTGAACCTCCAGACAATATCTTTCCAATGGTTTGACGAAAATGACTTTCATAAAATTATTTTAATCCAATGGTTGGATTGGTAAAAGAGGCTTTTGTTCTAGGCTTAGTTCCCAATTGTTCCATAATTCGGCATGGTGAATGATTGCCCACTCTTTGATAAGCCCGAGCGCTTTTCTAGATAGATTACCCTCAATAAGTTCAAGGTTATCAAGAGATATGAGTGCTGATTGTTCATTGTAATAGGCATGAAAATGCGGCGGCATATGATCATCGTAATACATTCGTATGGTTATTCCAAAAAATCTGCTGATAGTGGGCATTGTTGAATATCTAGGTTTTACATCCCAGTAAATGAAGATTTATGTTTTTAATCCCGCAAGTTTCTGGTTGGATTCCAAAACCATTTGCACAGTTTCTTTTAAATTTTCGCGAATTTCTTCCATGATTGTCCCCTTGGGTGTTGGCCCCGGGAAGCTCCTCGACAAAATCAATAAACCCTTCCGACACTGGCATATATACACCTGTGAATTGTATAAAAGCCCCTTTGGATGATTTATAAATCTTATCTGTTAAACCAAATAATCACAACAGGTTTGCATCAAGCCCACAGGGTGCAACCCGTGGGCTTTGGTATTTTAAAACAGAATCATTTTGTACCCCAAGCCCGAAGGTTTCCCTCTTCCCTGGGGAAGAGGGCGGGGTGAAGGGGGAATAATAGTTATGTGTTGTGGCCCACGGGGTGCAACCCGTGGGTTTTGGGGGCTTGATGAATCGGGAAGCATCCCTTATTCTGACTAGTTCATTCTAGGAAGGATGGATATCGGATGGAAACCGCATCAGCAACCCGTGGCTACAGTACCCCCAGCAATAGTTCTGCCGAGGTTGGGCGCCGGCTGGATCGGCTGGAAAACGCCATCGCCAGCCTGCAGCAGACCATATTGGCCTCGGAGCGTGTTCGAACTTCACAAGCCACCGCGGATGTTGCCCCCCCGGCGGGTTACCGCACCGACGAGGAATTTGCAGGCCCCAGCGTGCACCCCAGGCGCAGGCCCACCATGTTTGGCACCTTGCGCTGGTTGTTTCATGAGATCATTCCCGAACTGCGTGGCATGGTCAGCATGTTTTTCGACCCGCGCTATGAACTTGGCGTACCCGTTCGGGTTTCCACGCTGGTATTATTATGTTTGATGGTGACCAGCACTTGGTGGGTGCCTTTTTCATCGGTGCCGGTGTTTGGCTTCATCCTGGATCGCGGTATGATGCTGGCAAGCGGTTATTTGCTGTTCAAGCTGTTAAGCAGTGAATCACGCAAATATCGCCAGACCGCACCCGCCCTGCCAGAAACCCTGCGTTGGAATGAAAGAAGGGAACGATGATAAAAATTTCCAAGAGTATCCGGCTTGGGGTAAACATTGATCATGTGGCAACCGTAAGGCAGGCCAGGCTTGGCCACGAGCCCGACCCGGTGGCTGCCGCGGTGCTTTGCGAACTGGCCGGTGCGGATGGAATTACCGTGCATCTGCGTGAGGATCGAAGGCATATCCAGGATCGTGATGTTCGTCTGCTTCGCCCGGTGGTGCGCAGGCTGAACCTGGAGATGGCCGCCAGCGACGAGATTGCCAGCCTGGCGTGCGAGATAAAACCCTGCGAGGCAACTCTGGTGCCCGAGAAGCGTCAGGAACTTACCACCGAGGGCGGGTTGGACCTGATCGCCAATCGTGCGCAGGTGGAAAAGGTGATGAAGAAATTGAAGGCGGCGGGCATTATAGTTTCGCTATTCATTGATCCGGATTGTAATCAGATAGAAACCGCCCGGGCGCTGGGTGCGGATGCCATTGAGATCCAGACCGCCCGGTACAGCGAGGCCAAAACCAGGGTGGAGCTTGACCGTGAACTCGATGAATTGCGTGAGGCCACCCGCATGGCCACCGAGTTGGGTATGCATGTGCACATGGGGCATGGGCTGAACTATCACAATGTGCAGGCGGTGGCGGCGATTCCCGGGGTCGAGGAACTGAACATAGGCCATAGTATTGTTTCCCGCGCGGTGCTTGTGGG
>JBEGQX010000330.1:0-19369 GCA_041180805.1 Planctomycetota bacterium | reverse complement strand
CGATGTGAATGAAAGAACGAACCTTCAGGGCAAACATCCGGAGGTTGTGAGCAAGCTTACTTCGTTATTGGAGAAGTACATTGCGGATGGTCGCAGTACCCCGGGTGAACCGCAGAAAAATGCCGTTACTGTGAACTGGAAAAAGGCCACCCAACCAAGGGATTCCAGCAAGGGGAAGAATAAGGCTGGCAAATAGGAAGGTGCCTTCAGTTTAAACCAACAACAAGGTGCCCATCGTTTCATTTAAAGTAAATTCATGAATGGAAGAATGGTTTTTTCTGATGGTTTGATGAATTTCATCAGTGGAACAATTACCCACCGCTAGCAAGATTACTTTAGGTGGACTACCCAGCAAAACACTCAGGTTATTGAAGTCATCGTCTTTGGTGACGATGATATAATTATTACTTAAGGCATAGTTCCAAATTTCGCTGTCAGTAGCCATTGCCAGGTTCAGGTCAAGCACATGTGATGAACCAGGGAAAAGATCATTTAGCAATTTAGGCAGGCGTGGAGAAATATTTTGGTCAAATAATAACTTCATGACTTGGCAATCAACATGCTGCGTTCGCGCTCAGCAGCGAATTGCAGGCAAGCCCTTATATCTTGCGAAGTCAGATAGGGAAAATCAGCAAGTATTTCCGACTCTGTCATTCCGGAGGCAAGGTAGGAAAGAACATCGTAAACGGTAATTCGCATGCCGCGAATACATGGCCTACCACCACATTTTCCGGGTTCAAGAGTAATAATGGATTGCCAGGACTGATTCATGGATGACTCCTAGCACAATTTTAACACGTTTCCAAACGCTCACAAGGTGAAGAGAAAGTTTTCAAATCACACAAGGATAGATTCGAGGACGCGGCCTCGGGAAATAGGCAGGGGTCGGTTTTCAACATCGTGAACAATCGTATCCGGGTTGTAACCTAGGCAATGGAAAAGGGTGGCAAGGTAATCCGCCGGTGTTACCACATCCCCTTTTGGTTCCGCGGCGCTACCATCAGTTTTGCCATATACCACTCCGCCACGAATTCCACCGCCAGCCAGCGCGATAGAGAACACCTTACCCCAGTGATCCCGACCTGCGCGGGTATTAAACCGGGGGGTGTGGCCAAATTCCGCCACCCAGCAAACCAGGGTTTCATCCAGCATGCCACGCTGCTGCAGATCCTCAATCAGGGCGGAATAAGTCTGATCCATCGAGGGCATCAGCCAACCCTTGAGGCTTTCGTTGTGCTTTTCGTGGGTATCCCAGCCACCACCATTGGGCAGTTTTTTATCCTGCGAAATCCAGTTCACCTGAACCAGAGAAACACCGGATTCCACTAGCCGGCGTGCCAGTAGCACACTTTGGCCATACTTGGTTCTACCGTAACGATCGCGAATCCTTGTGGATTCATGTTCTAGGTTGAAGCTTTCACGGGCTTTCTGGCCAGAGATCAATTCCAGTGCCTGTTGTCTGTAATAATCATGGCTGCCTGATTGCGAGATTTTCCCCAGATGGCTTTCCATCTGGGAAAGAAGCGAACGGCGCTGGTCAATTCGCATGGGGGGAAGATCACTGGGTACTTCACAACCGGGTGCATTGAAATTTGGCTCGGAAGGGTCGCAAACCATCAGCCAGGGATCATGCTTGTGGCCAAGCAAACCCGCATCGGTGCCCGGCCAGGGGTAAAGACCATCAAAGTTAGCTAGCTTGCGGGGAAGCATAATAGAGCTGGGAAGTCCGGAATCGGAAGGCCTAAGCGCCTTCACAATCGCATTGAAGGAAGGATAGTCGTTTGGTTTACCAGGACCAGCGTTTTCCTTGCTAAGTGGAATATGGGGGACCCCCGTCAGCATTTGGTAGCCACTGGTGGAATGCGAATTATCTCCGGTAACCATGGTGCGGATGACGGCGATTTTGTCCGTTAGTTGTGCAGTTTTGGGCATTAGTTCGCCAACCAACAAACCCGGCGTGCGAGAGGGAATGGCACCAAAAGCTCCACGGATTTCCTTGGGGGCATCGGGTTTTGGATCCCAGGTTTCGTGGTGGGGAATACCGCCTGTGTTGAATAGAAGAATAATGGACTTGGCACGCGCCTTGGGCTGAAGGATTTTTTCCTCTCTGGCACGCAGTAATGCTGGCAGGGTAAGTCCGCCCAGGCCTATGCCACCAATACGCATGAATTCCCTGCGACCTACTCCATCACACATTTTGGAATTTGCACCAAACAGCCTCATCATAAAGCACCGATATTGTTTCGTAGGTTTGGCCAGATATTTTCCAGCAGGTGGGCAGGAAGGTTCATAACACAATAATCGTCAACTTTTAAGTGTAACTTGGCTTTATTCTTCAGGCAAGTCAGTTCGCTGGCATCAAATTTCTGTGAGACTTGCCTAAAGGTCAAATTCCATTTCATTGTTTCATTCCAGTAACTTTTAAGGTTTTCAAGTGTTAATATCTACAGTTTCAAAGAGCCATTCATGTAAAGTTCAGCCGGTTTAAAGGCATTTAAAGGGCAGGTTGTTTTCCATGGCAAAAAACATGTTCCGTTGGCTTGGTATTTTTTCGTTGCTGATGACGTCAGGCATATTGCATGCCACGGATACTGGCACCAAGCCAAACGTGGTTGTTTTTCTGGTGGATGACATGGGTGTAATGGACACCTCGGTGCCATTCCTTACAGATGCCCAGGGAATTGCTAAGCGCTATCCGCTGAACGATTACTATCGCACCCCGAACATGGAAAGGTTGGCCTCGCGGGGTATCCGGTTCAACAACTTCTGTGCGATGAGCGTTTGTTCCCCCACGCGCATTTCCATCATGACCGGCCAGAATGCGGCACGGCATCACACCACTAACTGGATCAACCCCGACAACAACAATGCCGGCCCAAATGGCCCCAGGGATTGGAACTGGAAAGGTCTGAAAAAGGGGGATGTCACTTTACCCGGACTGTTGCGTGAGAACGGCTACCGTACCATCCATGTTGGCAAGGGTCATTTTGGGCCAAGGGCCTTTGAAGGTGCCGACCCTTTGAACATTGGTTTTGATGTGAATGTTGGCGGAGCTTCGATTGGTGCGCCAGCCAGCTATTATGGCAAACAGAACTACGGCAATGCGGATGGAAATAAAGGCAAAAAAGCCTCCCATGCGGTACCCAACCTCGAGAAGTACCATGGCACCGACACTTTCCTTACAGATGCACTTACCATGGAAGCCAATAGCCATGTTGCTTCGGCGGTTCAGCAGAACAAGCCTTTCTTCCTGTATCTGGCGCATTATGCCGTGCATGCGCCATTCAACTCGGATCCGCGGTTTGCGGCGAATTACAAAGCTTCTGGCAAGAATCCTAATGCACAGGCCTTTGCCACCCTGGTGGAGGGAATGGATAAATCGCTGGGCGATCTGCTGGATCAGCTTGAAAAGTTGGGCATAGCGGAAAACACGCTGATCTTCTTTTTGGGGGACAATGGTTCGGATGCGCCTCATGGTCACCAGCATGAAGTGGCTTGTGCAGCGCCCCTGCGTGGTAGAAAGGGTTCACACTACGAGGGTGGAATGCGTGTGCCTTTTATTGCCGCCTGGGCCAAACCGAACCTTGAGAACCCAAACCAGAAGAAACTGCCCATCGCTAGGGGATCGATTCAAACTCAGCAGGCTGCTGTCTATGACCTTTTCCCCACGATCCTGAAGACCACGGGAAAAGTGTTTCCGCAAAGCCATGTTGTGGATGGTTTAGCACTGGACAAGCTGCTTACGGGAAGCAGGGATGAATCCCGCAGCGAGGATTTTCTGATGCACTACCCCCATTCGCCTCACCGTACCGATTACTTTACGGTGTTTCGATCCGGGGAATGGAAGGTGGTGTACCATTATTTTCCCTCGGCCGTTTCCGAGAATTCCCACTACCAGCTTTTTCATCTGGGCAAGGATCCGTTTGAACAAAACAATCTGGCCAAATCGCAACCGACAGAGCTTCAGCGCATGATGCAGGCGCTTATCGGCAGGATGGAGGCCCAAAAAGCCCAGTATCCGATCTCCAAGGATGGAACCATTCAAAAACCGAAACTTCCCCAAGGCTAGGGAAGAATCAGCAAGGCAAGTTGTTGTTTTTAACTTCCCGTGGGAACGCAGCGGAAAATTGCCACTCCATTGGAAATGATGCTTTCGGAAAAATTGGCACTGCTGCTGCTTGCCACAAAATTTCTTACTGTAGAGTAACTGCTCGCCGTGTAATTGCTTGTTGGAACAGTTCGGTAATCGTTATACCGAAACAGGGAATAGGGTTTTCCCGCGGTCAGGCCACTGACACTAACCGAAGCACTTAAAGTGGATGGAGCTACCCCGGCGATGACATTTGGTTCCGTCCAGGTTCCCAGTGTGATGCTAACAGGCAGTGCCCTGCCAGAGGTATCTTGGATTCCGAGCACCGCGCAGCCATAGCAAATTTTTGTTGGGATACAGAAAGAATATTTTGCACCGTTGACCAGCATCGACCGGAAATCGCTCAGGGTGGAGGCAGCACGGATGGAGACCTGACTGCTGAAACAATCATTAAAGTAAAGTTGATCGGTTGAATTATAGGTTGTGAAATTTGAAGAGGTGATCCCCGTGGCAAGCATGATATGGTCGTAATCCGGATCTTTTAGTCCTTTCACATAGGCTGTTATTACCACAGGGTGAAATAGTTTGAGATGTTGCTTTACCCAGCCGAAATAGGCTTGGAATTGTGGTGTTGCATACCCGTTGTAATTGAATTCGGTGGATGTCAGTTTTAAAGCCGATAAAACTTTTTGGGCGTTTACGGCAACCAGCAACTGGCTTAGCTGGTTGGTATTAATGATGGCCCTGCACACATATTGGGAAACATAAGTGCCAAAATAAAGTGCGGCTTGCTGAATGGAACACTCCCCACAGTAGCCATTTTTTTGATCCCACTGCCTTCGGGGGGCTATGGGCATTCTTATCGTGGTGGGTACGGTCTGGGCAGTTGTCATTCCTCCGGAGGTTAAACCCAGGACAGTTGCTGTTGAAGCACCCAGAAAATTTCGACGATCTTGCAAGTCTGATGGAAACACTTTTCACCATTACTTTCGAGTGTTGCAGGCTAAGACTGGATTGGAAGTTTTTGAACCCTAGGTCACAAAAGTGCAAAAGGCAAAAAATTCGATGAAGAATTTCAGAAATATTTGTTTAAGTTGTTATTCTGGGTAAAGTCTGGAACATCCTAAGGCAGTGGTAAGCGATTATTTTCAGCTCTTTTTGAATAGGTCAACACGGAGAGATCAGTTGAGAACCATCATTGCGTTCTTTGGATTCATATGCCTGGCCTGCCGGCCAACACTGGCCAGCGAAACCCGTCCGAATGTGATCATCATTCTTGCCGATGATCTGGGATACGGCGATGTGGGATGCTATGGGGCAAAAGATATCCGAACGCCCAACCTGAATTCCCTGGCAACCGAAGGATTGAAGTTAAAGAGTTTCTATGCCCAGCCCATTTGTGGTGTCAGCCGTGCCGCACTGATGACAGGATGTTATCCCATAAGGGTTGCAGAACCGGGAAATCTGAAAAATGGCCACACTATTCTTCACCCAAGAGAAGTGACCCTTGCAGAGGTTCTGAAGGATGCCGGTTATAAAACAGGCATCGTAGGAAAATGGCACTTGGGGATGAACAATGGAAGTCGACCCTATGAACAGGGATTTGATCATTGTTACTTCACGCCCGCCTACAACGGTGCCACCCGAAACATCCAGCCAGGTGTGGTGGTTCCTTTTCTACGGGAGGATGGAGAGACAGTCCGGCAGATCAAGACTCTCAAGGATATGGAAACCCTTACCAGTGACTGTACCCGAGAGGCTTTGCAGTTTTTAAGATCGGCCCGTAAAAAGCCATTCTTTCTGTACCTTGCCTACCATATGCCTCATGTTCCTTTGGGAGCAAGTGACCGGTTTCGTGGCAAGTCTGCCCGCGGATTGTACGGCGACGTGGTCGAAGAACTGGATGCCGGCGTGGGTGAGGTGCTTGGGGAATTGAAGAAACTTGGCATGGATGAAAACACGATTGTGATATTCACCAGTGACAATGGTCCCTGGCGGGATCGTGTAATTGGCGAACATGGAGGCAGTGCTGGCCAGTTGCGTGGGGCGAAGATGTCTACCTGGGAAGGGGGGTGGCGTGTTCCCTGTCTGATCCGGTGGCCGGGTAGGGTTCCTGCTGGTACTGAAACGAACCAGATGGCCAGCACCATGGACCTGCTTCCAACCCTAGCAGCGTTAGCCCAAGGGAACTTGCCCAAGGTAAAGCTGGATGGAATGGATCTATCGGCATTTATAACCACAAAGGATGCCAAAAGTCCGCGTACATCTTTTTTGTACCACAATGGAGCCAGGCTTACTGCCGTTCGCCACAAGGAATGGAAGTTGGTGTTTGCCAGGCCACAGGGTGGTGAAATGCCATGGCAGCCACCCTTTGTAACCAGCCATATCGAAGCCTTGGAAAAGGATCAGTTGTTTCATCTGGAAAAAGACCTTGGTGAAACAACCGATGTTTCGGCTGCCCACCCTGCCGAGATCGAGCAAATAAAAAAGCTGGCAAACCAGGCTCGTGAAGAACTTGGCGATTACAAAGGACCGGGATCGGGAAATCGTTTCTATGCCGATGGGTCAAAATGGCCTGAGAATTCACCGAACAGGAACAGAAATAAAAATTGATGGGGGAACTGGCATGAGAATTAAGATGAGAGAGCTGGCTTGTCTGCTGGTCGCAGCCTTGGCGGGAACAGTTTTTGCGGCGCAGCCGAATGTGGTTTTCATCATGGCGGATGATCTGGGCTGGAAAGATCTTGGTTGCCAGGGCAGCACCTACCATAAGACCCCGAATATCGACCGGCTTGCCAACCGTTCGGTGCGGTTCACCAATTATTACACCGCCAGCCCACTTTGTTCGCCCACCAGATCCAGCATCCTTGCTGGGTTGTACCCTGCACGTACTGGCATAACCGCGCCAGTCTGTCATCTTCCTGCATTACAACTGGAAAAGAGGCTGGCCCCCGGCAACGGCAACCAGAAGGTGCTGAACGCAGACAGCCTTACCCGCCTGAAGACCGAATACACCACGCTGGCCCAGGTCTTCAAGGCTGCTGGTTACTCCACTGCACATTTTGGAAAATGGCACCTCGGGCATGGCAAAGGCTACGAACCCAAAGACCGTGGCTTCGATGTCGACATACCGCACACCCCCCGGGCGGCTGGCCCCGGTGGTGGTTATCTGGCACCTTGGAAATTCATTCAAGATCCTGAATTCAAGGGCGCCGAGGGTGAACATATTGATTTCTGGATGGCTGGGCAGGCGGGAAGGTTCATCCAAGAAAACAGGGGGAAGCCATTTTATGTGAATTTCTGGTTATACTCGGTGCATGGTCCCTGGAATGCCCGCAAGGCCGATGTAGATGCTTTTGGTAAAACTGCCGACCCTAAAAACCCCCAGCACAACCCCCTTTATGCCGCCATGATCAAGGGGATGGATGATGCGGTGGGCAGGCTGTTGGATGCCTTGGAAAAGTCTGGAGTGGCGAACAACACTATTGTTGTGTTCACCTCGGATAACGGTGGCTATGCCTATGAACCACGCAACACAGATCCCAAGGGTTACGAGGATACTCCCGCCACCAGCAACCTGCCTTTAAGAAGTGGCAAGGCTTCCAATTATGAAGGTGGAACCAGGGTTCCCTGTCTGGTTAGCTGGCCCGGGCATACCAAGTCTTCGGTATGTGAAGGCATTTTCAGCAGCGTGGATTGGTTTCCCACTTTGGTGGCGCTTACCGGAATCAAACCGAAGGAACTTCCCAAGCTGGATGGCATGAACCAGGCCCCGTCCATTCTGGAAGGCAAACCGGTGAGGGATACCGCATATGTCCATTTCCCGCATGGTGGTGAAAACCAGGACAGGGAGAAACCCGGTTTTTGGCCAGCTACCTGGGTTCGCCATGGCGACTGGAAGCTGATTCGTTTTTATGGAAAGAACGAAGACAATTCCGATTTGCACGAACTATACAACCTGCGAGAGGACATTGGCGAAACGAAAAACTTAGCAACCTTGAATCCGGATCTGGTACTCCAGCTTGCCCGCAAGATGGATGCCTTCCTTGGTGATACAGGAGCAGTGATCCCGAAAATAAATCCGAACTGGAAAGCGAAACCAAAGGTAAATGCCCCGGGTAAAGCTGCCTGGAATGCCAGCAAGGATGCCCTGCTGGAAATTCAGGATGGCCGTTTGAAAATTATATCCAAGGGCACAGATCCCTTTGTGTTCACCAGTGATATTAAACCGGGCATTGGGCCGTATGTGGTGGAGTTTCGCATGAAATCCAACAGCAAGGGAACCTGTCAGGTCTTCTGGATGACCGATGCGGACAAGACCTTTTTTCGAGAGCGATCCGTGGTGATTCAACCCAGACACGATGATGCATGGCATAACTACGAGGTGAAATTTCCGGTGGAGAAGCCGCTGGTCGCCTTGCGGCTGGATCCATCCAACGGCCCGGGGGATATGCTTCTGGAAAATATCCGTGTCAAATCCTCTGAAGGTAAACTTCTGGGGGAATGGTTTTTACCAGGGAAATAACCATGTCAAAATACTTTGTCGCAATCGTAGTGCTGTGCGTTTGCATTGGGCCGGCAGATGCGGGCCATTCTGAAAAACGGCCGAACATTCTTTTTTTGTTTGCGGATGACCAGTCTTACAAGACGGTTGGTTGCTACCCAGAATCTTTTGCTTGGGTGAAAACCCCCAACATTAATCAACTTGCCTCGCAGGGTGTCCGGTTTCATGCGGGTTATTTTGGCTCTTGGTGCATGCCTTCGCGTGCAAGTTTTCTTACGGGCAGGCATCCTCATGGGATTGAAAGCATGCGGATGGAGGGCAAATATCCCGCCAGCGCGTATGACCCTGTGAAGAGCCCTTTTTGGCCAGCCGTTTTCCGCAAGCAGGGTTACACCACCGCGCAGATTGGCAAATGGCACACGGGTGTTGATTCGGGTTGGGGCCGTGACTGGGATCACCAGATCGTATGGAACAGGCCCTTGCATCCAGAAAATGCGGGTGCTTACTACGAGCGCCAGCTTCTTGCAATAAATGGCAAAGAGGAATGGGTGGATGGTTATCCCGCGGATAACTACACCAAATGGGCTGTGGAATTTATCGAGGGTAAAAATCGCAGCAGGGAAAAACCGTGGTTTCTCTGGCTTTGCTATGGCAGCATTCACGGCCCCTCCAAACCAGCACCACGCCATAAGGGTATGTATGCCGGTGCTGAAGTGCCTGTTCCAAAAGATATATTTCCCCCGCGCACGGGTAAACCGGATTATTTGAACCTGACCCAAGCTTGGCTAAGGGGTGACAATGGTGTAGCCGTGGCTGGTAAGAGTGGCGAAGCCTTTGGGGATGAAAGTGGCAATAAACGCCAGACCCATGCGAGTTTTGTAAGGCAGATGAATGAATGCGTGCCCGCAATAGATGAGGGGGTTGGCAGAATTATGAAATCCCTCAGGGAAACGGGCCAGTTGGATAACACACTGGTGATCTATACAGCGGACCAGGGTTTTGGCATGGGTGAGCATGGATTTCGAACCAAGCTGGGGCCTTACGATGCTACCTATCGCTCGCCCTTGATCATTTCAATGCCCGGCATTACACCGGCTGGCAAGGTTTGCAACCAACCAGTTAACGCGCCAGACTTGGTTACCACTTTCGCTTCGCTTGCAAACATCGAATTGCCCTGGCAGACCCATGGCAGGGATATCACCCCATTGCTGAAAAACCCGGAAACTGCGCCGCTGTTGCCATGTTTCTACGAGCATACGGGTTATTCATTCGGTTCGGATGTTGCCAAGGTGTTGAATGAGGATCCAAAAAAGGCGGTGCATTCCCAGGTACCTTGGTACCTTGTTGTGGTGGATGGAAATTGGAAATACATTCACTACCTTGTGCCTGCTGTGGGTGATGAACTGTATGACTTGAAGTCCGATCCGGATGAGCTTGTGAATCGCATAGCTGATTCCTCTGCAATGAATGTCCTGAAAAAGCTAAGACAAACCATGAAGGCAGAGCTTGCCAGAACCAAGGCACCTGAAATCCTCTCGAGAATAGAGAACTGAGGCTGTTATGAATTCCATCCAAAAGTTTTATTGCCTGGCATTTATGGGATTTCTCCTCACGCCTTTCCTTCATGCCGGACAGAATAAATCTAAACCCAATGTGTTGGTTATTCTTGTGGATGACCTTGGTTATGCAGATATTGCTTTTCAAGGATGCAAGGATATTTCCACCCCGAATATCGATCGGCTGGCAAAAAGCGGCGTCATTTGCACCAACGGATATGTTACCCACCCATTCTGTTCCCCCACTCGTGCAGGCTTGTTGACAGGCCGTTATCAGCAGAGGTTTGGCCACGAGTTTAACCCGGTGTATGACCCGCTCGATAAGAACGAGGGGCTACCCCTTACCGAGCGGCTTCTGCCCCAATTCATGAAAGATTCCGGCTACAAAACTGGTTGGGTGGGTAAATGGCATTTGGGATCATCTCCCGCGCATATTCCATCCCAGCGGGGTTTTGACGAGACTTTTGGCTTCATCGGCGGCGGGCATCGTTATCAGGATTGGGTTCCCAATGAAAGGCAATACACTTTGCCGATCATGAAGAATGACAAAGCAGTGGATGTGAAAAATCATGTTACCACGGCGCTGGCGGAACAGGCTGCCGCGTTTGTGCAGGCGCAAGTGGACAAGCCGTGGTTTCTGTACCTGGCCTTCAATGCGCCGCACACTCCCCACGAACCTACAGCGCAAAAGCTGGAACAGTTTGCAAAAATCCAAAACCTGCAGAGGCGAAAGCTCGCTGCGCAGATAAGCATTCTGGATGATGCGATTGGCGTGGTGATGGATAGGTTGCACTCCAGCAAACAGTCGGAAAGCACCCTGGTATTTTTCCTTTCAGATAATGGCGGACCAACGCAATCGGGGGCGATAAACACTCCATTGCGGGGTGCCAAGGGAACTGTGTACGAGGGGGGAATCCGGGTGCCCTTTGTGATTAGTTGGCCGGGAATGCTTTCGGCCGGAACAAGATTTGAAAGCCCGGTGATCTCCATGGATATTTTTGCCACTGCTCTGGCAGTTGCGGGCACGGCCATACCCGCAGATAAGGTGTACGATGGGGTCAATCTTATTCCCTACTTGAAGGGTGAAAAAAAAGACTTACCCCACCAGCAGTTATTCTGGCGCCATGGCGCGGGGCAGAATCACGCCATGCGTGAGGGGAACTGGAAGATGGTCCGGGCGAAAAATAAACCCGCGGAATTGTACGACCTTGGAAATGACATTGCTGAGAGCAAAGACCTTGCCAAGGAGAAACCGGAGGTTGCCAAAAGAATGAATGCGGTCCTGGATGCCTGGGACAGGGAATTGAAGGCCCCGGTGTTTCTGGGTTCCAGCGTGAAGAATGAGGACTGGGGCCCCGGTGGTGCTAACCAGAAAAACAACCCAAAGGCTTCCAAGAAGGGACCCAATATGAAATGATGGGAAATGTGTGCGTATTATTTGCAAGTTTAGCAGGAGTAATGGAATGAGGAATCTTATCGGCTTATTGTTTGCAGTTGCGGTATGCGGGATTTTTTCGCAGGCTGTTTTTGCTGATCCAGGTACGGTGGTTTTGAAGAAGGGTGACCGCATTGTTTTTCTTGGGGACTCCATCACTGCCGGGGGTAACACGGGCAAGGGTTATATCCAGGTTATTCGCCAGCAGCTTGCGGAAAAGAAAAAGGATCTCGTCGTTGAATGCGTGGGTGCAGGGATCAGTGGCAACAAGGTGCCTGATCTGCAAAAACGCGTGGAAAGGGATGTCATCTCAAAGAAGCCGACCATCGTTTTTATCTACATTGGCATCAATGATGTATGGCATGGCGAGAAAGATCCCAACCGGGGCACCACACCCGAAGCTTTTGAATCCGGCCTGAAGGAAGTGATTGGAAAATGCAAGGCAGCCGGGGCGCAGGTAATTCTTTGCACCCCAACGGTAATAGGTGAACTTCCCATTGGTACTAACAATCTTGATGCAAAGCTGGATGACTATGCCGCCATCAGCCGGAAGGTGGCGAAAGAACTCGACCTGAACCTTTGCGACCTTCGCAAGGCATTTGTGGAACATCTGAAAGTCAACAACGCCGACAAAAAAGCGGCGGGGATTCTAACCACCGACCGGGTGCATTTGAACGAGGCTGGAAACAAATTGGTTGCCCAAACCATGTTGAAGATGCTGGGTGAATAATGATGCTGTCATCTGGCTTGATCTCAGGTTTGCTTTTTGGGGTGCCTTTATGGCTACCGTTTGCGGAACCCAAGTCGGGTGCGATGGAGGGGCATTTTGCACTAAAGGTACTGCCTGTATTTCAGAACCGCTGTTTTCCCTGCCATGGCGACGATGCCGGAAAGCTGAGGGGTGGTCTGGACATACGGTCGCCTGATGGGCTTCGCAAGGGTGGCGACATTGGCAAGCCCGCGGTGATTCATGGCAAGCCCGATGACAGTCTGCTTTATCAGTCGGTGACCCGAAAGCACACCGACGTGGCAGCAATGCCCCCAAAGGAATCGGACAGACTTTCGAATGAAGAGGTTGCCTCCATCAGGCTTTGGATTGAAAAAGGCGCGATCTGGCCTGATGATAAAACCATCGCGCAAATCAAATCTTCCCAGGTGGCTTCCTCCCGAACGGTGAAAACCAGTGGGGGGCAAAATCCTGAATGGTCCAATCGCAGTTACAACCCGGAGGATCTCTGGGCTTACCAACCCTTGAAAAAGATGGGCATACCCAAAGTGGTTGCGAAGGGTAATCCGGTGGATTCCTTTCTTGAGGCAAAGCTTAAGCAGGCAGGCTTGCTGCCTTCGAGACTGGCCGATCGAAGAACGCTGGCTCGCAGGGCACATCTGGATCTTACCGGGCTTCCCCCCACCGAGGCCCAAATAAACACCTTTGTGGAAGACCGGGCAGACGACGACCAAGCGTGGGAGAAGCTTGTGGATGGATTGCTGGGTTCGCAGCACCATGCCGAGCAGATGGCAAGGCATTGGTTGGATGTTACCCGGTATGCGGATTCCTCGGGATATGCAAATGACTATGACCGTGGCAACGCCTGGCGCTACAGGGATTATGTGGTTAGAAGTTTTCATTCCAACAAGCCTTTCAACCAGTTTGTCATGGAACAGGTTGCGGGTGATGAAATGGATCCCCAAAACCCGGAGATGCTTGTCGCAACGGGTTTCCTGAGGATGGGTGCCTGGGAACTAACCGGCATGGAGGTTCCCCGAGTGGCGCGGCAGCGCTTTCTGGATGATGTTACCGATACGGTGGGGCAGGCCTTTCTGGGGCATATGCTGCAGTGTGCCCGCTGTCATGATCACAAGTTTGATCCAGTTCCAACGAGGGACTACTACAGCATGCAGGCGATTTTCGCTACAACTCAGCTTGTGGAAAGAGCCGCCCCTTTTCTGCCGATTGAGAACACGGCTGGTTTTTCGGAAAAGAACTACCTAGATGCGCGCAAGCAATGGCTGGAAGGTGAATTGGAACGGATAAAGAATGCAGAGGGTGCCGCCAAAAAGAAATGGCTTGCAGATCATCCAGAAAAGGCGGGGCAGAAACCGCCTCGCCATGAATTCCTCCCTCCTGCCGACCTTGGCATGGAAAGGATTGCCAGGAAAGGCTTGGAAAGATTGAAGTGGGAATACGACCGTTACGAACCTTTTGCCCTTGCGGTTTACACTGGTAAAACCCCCACACTGAAGGCGGTGTACGCACCCCTTCGAATGCCAGGGAAAACGGAGGTTGGGGAATTTGAAACCACCAGTATCCTTGCCGGGGGCGATCCATTCAGCCCTGGCATGGCGGTGGCCCCCGGGGTTCTCAGTGTGTTGGGTGAATACAAGGTGACTGGGGAACCAATTGGCAGAAGGCTTGCCTTGGCCAGGTGGCTTGCCGGGAATAACAATCCCCTGACCTTGCGGGTGATGGCCAACCGCATCTGGCAATGGACCATGGGGTCACCACTGGCGGGGAACCCGAACAACTTTGGTGCCACGGGAAAAAAACCCACGCACCCTGAACTGCTGGAATGGCTTGCCAGTTCCCTGGCGGTAAATTCCAACATTAGGGAGCTTCAAAAAACTATTTTGATGTCGCATGCGTATCGCAGGTCGGGTGAGTACAAGTACCCTGTGGACCTAGACCGCAAAGACCCGAACCGGCAGCTTTATGCGGTGCATCGCTCCCGCAGGCTTGCTGCCGAGGAAATTCGTGATGCAATGCTGCATGCGTCAGGAGAGCTGAATCCCGCCATGGGTGGGATTCCCGTGCGGCCGCAATTACACCAGGAAGTGGCCTTTCAGCCACGCCAGGTGATGGGAACTTTTGCCCCGGCCTGGCAACCTTCGCCCCGTGCGGCGGATAGAAACAGGCGAACCATTTACACATTAAAACTTAGGGGGATGCGTGATCCCTTTTTGGAGGTATTTGATGTTCCCGTGCCCGATAGCTGTTCGGAAAACCGGGAATCTTCCACCATTACCCCGCAGGTTTTTGCCCTTTTCAATTCCTCCTACACCCGCAATCGTGCCATGATGTTTGCCCGGCGCCTATTGCGAGAAACGACCTCACCTGAACAGGCAATCGCTAGGGCTTTTCAAATAGCCTTTGGTCGACAGCCCCAGCCCGGGGAGATGGGTGAGTGCCTGAAGCACTGGGATTCCATGACAGTCCGGCATCAGGGCCACCAGTGGCCCTCTCAAAAAATGCCTTCGCAGATTCAAAGGGAAGCCGTCGAGGAAAACACCGGAGAGCGATTCTCATTCCAGGAGCCACTTTTTGCCAGCAGGGATTTCGAGCCGGATTTTCCACCTGAACAGGTAACCGCCAGGTTGTGGGGGCTTATGGAGGTATGCCTGGTATTATTCAACAGCAACGAGTTTTTGCATGTTCAATGAATGGTATCGGAATCGGAGGCAGGTTTTGTATTCACTTGGCGCATCGCTGGGCAGCGTGGCACTCACTGCGATGCTGAATGCCGAACAGGGCAAAAGCCAACCAAAGGCAAATGCGCTCCCCCACCTTCCCGCAAGGGCCAAAAATTGCATTTTCTTGATGATGGAAGGTGGCCCCAGCCATCTGGATACCTTTGATCCAAAGCCCACCCTTACTAAGCTGCACCTGAAGGAGTTTCAAAAAAACGATGGGATGCAATCCGCCATGTCGGGTGGAAAACGATATTATGTAGCCTCCCCTTTTTCCTTCAAGAAGGTGGGGCTATCTGGTGCAGACATGGCCACCAACTGGGCTCATCTGGCTGGTGTGGCGGATGACATCTGCTTTTACCGTGGCTGTCAGGTGGATTCGGTCAACCATCCCACTGCCATGTATCAGATGAATACTGGTAACCGCTTTGGCGGTGACCCTGCGCTGGGTTCATGGGTCTGTTATGGCCTGGGTTCTGAGAACGCAAATCTACCTGGGTTTATGGTGCTGCCCGAGGTTAGCTTTCCGCAGGGTGGCGCAGCCAACTGGGGCAATGGTTTTCTTGGCGCCAACTTCCAGGGAACCCCATTGCGACCCAAAGGCGCCCCCATTTTGGATCTTCTTCCACCCGATGGTGTAACCTGGGATGAACAGCGCGCTAATTTGGATCTTTTGGCGAAGCTTAACCAACGACATCTCGAAAGCAACCCTGAGAAAGACACCCTGTATGCCCGGATGCAAAACTACGAGTTGGCCTTTCGCATGCAAACCGAGGTGCCTGGGCTAATGGATCTTTCGCAGGAAGACAGGCAAACCCTTTCACTGTACGGAGTAGGCGAAAAGGAAACCGATGCCTTTGGCAGAAAATGCCTACTGGCGCGCAGGATGGTGGAGAAAGGCGTTCGTTTTGTGCAACTTTATGCGGGCACTTGGGACAGCCATGATTACATCGAGAAAGCGCATGGCAACCTGGTACGGCAGGTGGACAGGCCGATTGCCGGGCTGATTGCCGATTTGAAACGCAGAGGCCTGCTGGAAAGCACCTTGGTGATCTGGTGTGGCGAGTTTGGACGATCACCCGACAACGGTGTGCGCATGGGAACCGCGTTTGGCAGAGATCACAACCCCAAGGCCATGACGGTTTGGTTTGCAGGCGGTGGGGTTCGGGCCGGACACACCATCGGGGCAACCGACGAACTGGGGGCCGAGGCCGTTGAATGTGTTCACCATGTGCGTGATGTGCATGTCACCATTTTAAGGTTGCTGGGGTTGGATGATGCCCAGCTCACCTTTTTTCACGGCGGTCGTTTTAAACAGCTTTCACAATTTGGCGGGCAGGTCATTAAGGAAATTCTGGCCTGATGGTTTTAAAAATATCTAATCTGGTGGCCATGTCTCATTTTACACGGGGGTTGGAACATGAAGTATATCGCGATGATGGGATTATTACTTCTTACAGGGTTTCCTGTTCAGGCAGAGGAAAACAATCCCAGGAAGGTGCTGGTATTCATTCTTGCAGGGCAATCCAACATGGAAGGCCAGGGCTTCATTGCTGCGGAACCCAAACGCAATGGCGGCAAGGGTAGTCTTGAATACCTTGTGAAGGACACTGCCACACAAAAACGGTTTGCGCACCTGAAGGCACCTGATGGGGCATGGAAGCAACGCGAGGATGTTTTTATTTCCTACCTGGATCGCAAGGGTCCGCTAACTGTGGGTTATGGCGCCCGCAACGACCGGATTGGCCCCGAGCTTGGTTTTGGCTGGGTGATGGGTGATGCAAGTAGCCAGCCGATTTTGCTGGTTAAGTGTGCCTGGGGTGGAAAGAGCCTGGCCGTGGATTTTCGCCCACCCAGCGCAGGCAAGATTCCCTATGCGCTTGGCAAGAAAACCCAGGAGGAAATCGAGAAGAATCCGGACTTGGTGGGCAGATACTATCGTGAAACGCTTGCTTTGGTGAAAGCGGCGCTGGCTGATGTTCGAAACCTTGTTCCCGGCTCGGATGGCAGTTACCAGATTGCCGGCTTTGCCTGGCATCAGGGATGGAATGACCGAATCGATGACAAGTTCAACTCAGAATATGAAAAGAACATGATCCATTTCATCAAGGATATGCGCAGGGATCTCAACACTCCTGCCTTGCCATTTGTCATTGGTGAAACCGGGATGACTGGTCCAGAGGAAAAACATCCGCGGGCCCTTTCCCTGATGAAGGCACAGGAAAACGCTGCGAAGCATGATGAGTTTCGGGGCAATGTTGCGTTCGTTCCAACCAGGGCTTTTTGGCGCCCACAGGAACAATCACCCACGGGCCAGGGATACCATTGGAATACCAATGCTGAAACCTATTATCTGATTGGTGAAGCCATGGGCCAGGCGATGTTGCGCTTGCGGGATAAAAAGTAACTCACATCCAACTGTTTTGACTAGTTGGGGTTTCCCCAAAGGTGCCGGAGAAAGAACTCCTGTCGGCGGCGGTGTGCGTAGGCGGATTCACCCGCGCCATGTCCAGCACCCGGCACAACGATCAGTTCAAAATCCCTGCCAGCCTTGATAAGTGCATCAGCCACCTGCATGGTTGTGGCTGGGTCCACATTTCTGTCCAGTTCTCCCACAGTCAGAAGCAGTCTTCCCCTGGTCTTGTGGGCATGAACGGTATTCGAGGATTTTTCGTAGCTGGCATCTACTGGCCAGCCCATCCAGAGTTCATTCCACCAGACTTTGTCCATCCGGTTGTCATGGCAACCACAATCAGCCGCTGCGGCCTTGTAAAAATCCCCATGGTCGATGAGGGCTCGCATGGCATTCTGGCCACCTGCGCTGCCGCCGTAGATTCCAACGCGTGCCAGGTCCATTTCAGGAACCTTTTGCGCCGCAGCTTTCATCCATGCGATGCGATCGGGAAAACCCGCATCTGCAAGGTTCTTCCAGCAGACATCATGAAACGCCTTGCCTCGCCAGTTGGTACCCATGCCATCTATCTGCACCACGATAAAACCGAGTTCTGCCATCGCCTGGGCGCGTGAGGAAATACGAAAATCCTTGGGCACATGGAAATCATGAGGGCCTGCATAAATCTGTTCAATCACCGGATATTTTTTACCGGTCACAAAGTTGGTTGGCCTGAGGATGATTCCATAAATATCTGTCCTGCCATCCCGACCTTTTGCCTGAAAAGGTTCAGGAGCCTTCCACTCAGATGTCCGCAGGCGTGAATCATCCACCTGGTGAAGCCCCAGGATTTTTTGACCTGTAATGGCATCCCGAAGCTCGCTGACCGGAGCATGGTTTACCCGGGACCACGTCGCAATCAGGTATTTGCCATCTGGTGATAGCTGCATTCTGTGGGATCCAGGGGCTTCAGTCAGGGGGATAAATTCCCCTCGGTTCCAATTCACTCTGGCAAAATGCATGAAGTAGGGATCCTGGCCTTGCTTCATTCCCATGATTCTAAGAATGACATTTTCCTGCGAGTCATCAACATGATCAACGCTGCGAACCATCCAGCTCCCCTGGGTAAGCTGTTTGCGAATCCCTGCGCCATCTCCATCCATCAAATACAGATGATTGAAACCATCGCGTTCAGACATCCAAAGAAACCTGGAATCATCCTTGATCCAATGCAGATAGATTTTATGGTTGTAATCCACAAAGGTCTTGCTGGATTCCTCGGCAAGGCTGACAACCTCACCATTTTTACCATTCACTGCAAGAAGCCTTAAAACCTGATGTCCCCTCTGGTTGTAAAGGAAGGTAAAACGGCTGGAATCTGACTTCCAACGCAGGTTGGTAATGCTCCATGGGTTGGGAAACATTTTATTGCTAATGGGGATTTCCTTTTCCGCCTGCACATCAAAAAGGTGGGGAATGTGCGTATCCAGCTTGTCACCCGGCTTGTCGTAAGGAATGGAAATAAGCCTGGGCTGAAGTTGATCCCTGGGGGTGGATTCAATCAGGTGGATGACCCGGCCATCACCCGCGCTGGTACGCATGGCGACAAAGCGCGAGGAATCCGGTGCCCAGATGATCTGCCCTCGGTAACCATCCTTGGCCGAACCATCCCGGGTTAGCGGGGTTTCCCTGTTTGTCTTCAGGTTTTTAAGGACAAGGTTGTGGTTGGCAACAAGCACCTGATGGTTTCCATCGGGTGACACATGGGTGTTCTGGGGTCGATTGCGGTTGTTGTTGGTTGGCTTTTCTGGTGGGCTGGCGGGGCCTGTGATGGCAATCGTGGCGTTAACTGCCGGGGCAGAGTAGGCGCTGTGAATTTTGCCATTCAAATCTTTGACCAGCCAGACATGGTTTTGAAAAGTATGCT
>JBEGQX010000329.1:0-3622 GCA_041180805.1 Planctomycetota bacterium | reverse complement strand
AACTGATAAAGCGAACAGAACCATCTGCCATGGTGAAATTAGCCCCGCCGGTATGCCCGCTGTTAAAAGCTCTTTTGCAAGGCTGGTCGCCATACAAACCAGGGGAATTAAAGCACTTGTCATAATCAGAACCAAACAGCCGGCTCTCCGCACCAACGGAAGATTGATTATAGGAAGCGTAGGTATAAGCCCAAAAAGTTGCCCGGTTGGTGGTGGTTCTTGAGGTGTATTCACCAATTAGAAGGGTGTTGGATGTTCCATCGGTAGCGGCATTTAGTTTTTCCGCTCCACCAAGCGAAGAGAGGGGTTGGCCGCTAACCACTGTATTGGGCGGGGTGACGCCGTTGTATGGCAATCCTGTTGTGTGAAGCAAGGATCGATAGGCGGGATCCATTTTTCCGCCTGGCCACAGTCCGGGTTCAAAACTGTCCCATGCACCATGGCCCACTGCCAGGTTCATCTTCCCGCTAACAGCACGATAACTGCCATGCATCCATTGTTGGTTGGCTGTTTGGCCCGGGCCGGATGCGGGAACTTCCAAGGTTCCATTTAGTGTGTCTGATGCACATTCGTAAGCTTTTACGCGAGCTTTACCCACAGTGTTGTTTGCCGCAGAGGTATTTAACTGCGTTTGCTGGTACTGCTTGTACAATGCATCCATTTCAAGGTAAGGCAATATTTCAATGGCCCAGTTCGTATAAGTGGGCGGGGTACAGCAGGCCCCAAAATAGGTGCTACCCACGGGCATGGTGCCAATGGTATCGTGATGATTGTGAAGCGCCAGACCCAACTGCTTCATCTTGTTGCCACAATCCATTTTCGCAGCAGCTTCTCGTACTTTTTGTACTGCCGGAAGCAAAAGGCCAATCAAAATAGCAATGATGGCAATAACCACCAACAATTCAATCAGGGTAAATCCCCTGCTTTTGGATCTCATGTTGAAACCTCCATTAAAATTTAAAGAAGAAAAGCTTGTATATGCATTCACCAGATTTTCACAATACCGCATCGAAATCAAAATTTTATAAACTATAGAAATAATATAGCCCAAAAGTGTGAATAATGGGTCTTTTCTAAGAGATTCTGAACCAATGATGCATTTTTAATGAAAGAGACTGTTCTTTTGAACACTGTCTTGGCGTAAGATAGTATTCTTTCCGTAAATGCTGGGAATACTGTATGCGCGAATTATTTCCTGCAATATTTTGCAAACAGCTTTGTTGCTGGGTAATACTTTTGACCTTTGCTCATGCGGGGGAATCATTTGCCCAAGATAAGGATGCAGTATCCAAATTTCTGGAACAGGGCGAGGATTTATTTAAACAAGGTAAGTACAGGGATGCCCTGACTTTCTTTGACCAGGTAATTCAATTAGATTCTGAAAACGTATCTGCCTATTACAGGAGAACGGTTTCTAACTTTTTTTTGCAGGATTATTCGGCCGCAATATCTGATGCTACCAAGACCACGGAAATAGTTCCCATGCATTATCTGGCGTACAATTTTCGCGGCTTGTCTTATTACCATGTGAAAAATTATCCGGATGCCATTTTGGATTTCAGCAAAGCCATCGCATGCAAGCCAGATTTTTCGGAAGGGTACGCTTACCGTGGTTCGGCCAATTACTGGTTGAAAAAATATTCCGAAGCGATGGATGATTACACCAAGGCTTTGGAACTGGACCCTGGTGAAGCTCGGACTTGGTATAACCGCGCTTTAGTTTTTTTTGCCATGGGAAAAGCAGAGGAAGCTGAAGCGGATTTGGCCAAAGCGAAATCATTAAAATTAAGATAACTTTTTGGGTAGCGATTGCCTTAGGTTGCTATGTTTTAGTTTGAATTGGAAAACACTTTTTTCGATCTGCAAAATTACAGGCATTAAATAATTTCACCCCAAGCTATTAAGCTGAATGTGCGGTAAATCTGCCGAAATAATCAGGCCACCATCCATTAACAAAATAAATACTACTTTTGCTTTGGGAATTGGTATCCAAGAATCCCATTCATGGTTAATATGGAATTCCCCAAGCGGAGATTAACCATGCACCATATTACCCGTCGCAACATGCTTGCCTTGTCAGGCATGAGCGTAGCCGGGTTGGCCCAGGCACGACAGCCATCGAAGGCGTTTGGTCGGGCGAAGGCGTGCATTTTTCTTTTTCCTTACGGATCTCCGCCGCAGCATGAAATGTTTGACCCCAAGCCGGATGCCCCTGCCGAAATCCAGGGGGAGATGAAATCCATAGCCACCTGTTTGCCCGGTGTGCGGATTGGTGAAGGTATACCTGCACTTGCGCCCATCATGGATAAACTGACCGTAGTGCGGTCGGTGAACCATCCTTACCCTGAACATGGTGTGGCTTATGCGGTTAGTGGAATCCCCACCTATACCCCTGCTTTGGAAGATAAGCCCCGTGATGCCAGGCATTGGCCTTTCATAGGTTCGGTGGTGGACTATATCGGAGAAATGCGTTCGGGTGGCGCAATTCCTGCAATACCGCGAAACATTGGTTTGCCCTGGCTTTTAAATTCCAAGACAGACCTGAATGTAAGCGCCGGGCCTTATGCCGCGTTTCTGGGACAAGCCCACGACCCCATATGGACAGATTACGATGGCCAGGGTACCAAAATTGCCCCCCGTTACACGGATGGCCAAACTAAGGATTTTCTAGACCCTTTTCAGGAAACCACCTTTGATGGGCGCTTTCGCCTTTCCACCTTGGGTCAAAAAGTGGACGGCCTATCCAGCGAAAGGCTGCAGGCTCGCCGCGACTTGTTGAAAAGTATGGATCTGATGCCGGCGAAAATTTTCGGCAAACACCGCGACATGGCTTTTTCCATGTTAATGTCTGGCAAGTTGCTTCAGGCTTTGGACCTTGGTAAAGAACCTCAATCATTGCGGGAACGCTATGGCAAAACGCTTTTCGGGCAGTCTTGCCTGGCTGCACGCAGATTGGTGGAAGCCGGGGGCAAGTTCGTCTCGGTTTTCTGGGATGGTTTCGGCCAATTTGCAAACTGTGCGTGGGACACGCACAACAATCATTATCCCAGACTGAAACAATATCTGCTTCCAGCGTTCAATCAGACCTACCCCACACTGATTCAGGATTTGGAATCGCGAGGTTTGTTGGATTCCATGCTGGTCATGTGGCTTAGCGAACACGGCCGCACCCCCAAGATTGATAGCAAACCCAAGGGGGCCGGCAGGCATCATTGGTCGAAAGCCTACTCCGTAGTTTTGGCGGGTGGTGGAATCGCAAAGGGAAGGGTGGTTGGCAGTACTGACAAGCATGCTGGCGAAGTCAGGGATATCCCTCTCTCCCCAAAAGATCTTCTTGCGACCGCTTTTTATCTACTGGGCATTGACCCCGAAACCAGGGTTTACGATACCTTGCAGCGACCTATGCCAATTGCTGGAGACGGCGTGGTTCGCCACGAACTGATTGCCTGATCTGCCAGTAAAATTCTGGCTTGTCTTTCGGGCTGGATTCTCAAACTTCCCTGCCGTGGTAAAAGGAACACATTTACAAATAAACAACTCATAGTGTCCAGGTTTAAAACCATTCACTTTTGGTGAATAAATCTTGTATTATTCTCAAGCTGGTTATCCAACAAAAACACCT
>JBEGQX010000328.1:0-10508 GCA_041180805.1 Planctomycetota bacterium | reverse complement strand
GCATAGGTCACGCTTGCCAGTTCGGGGTGGCACACGGGGCATTCGGAAACCCCATGCACCGCACACCAGCCATGCGGTTTCGCAGCCGGGTACACACCGGGGTTGCATTCCACACAGATGGATTCGGGAACATGGTGGCTTTCGCACCAGTCTTCTTTGGAAGGTTCACTCTGCAGCAGGCTGGAAAACTTGGGTACCTTCCATTGAAAGCGATGCCCGCCATAGGCAAACGCACCCAACAGCAGCATCACCGCCACCAAGAACAATTTGTCCACCCAACCACTTTTTGATGAAGACGAATTATTGTGTGCCGGTTCATCCATGGCATATTCCCCACCGAAAGACGAAATAATTTATCAACCCTAAAAATTTTCCCGAGGAAGGTTGATCTGAAATAACTTGTCCAGCCAGACAAGAGATATTTTCGGCGATTAAATGAGAAGGATTCCAAGCAACAGATGCCTGGGCAGGAAAGGGGGATGAGTTTTCTGGAGTGCCAGATGCATTAATGGCGGATTCAAATAGAAAACCTCAAACAGCGGAATTGTTTTAAGCCAAACCAATTCGCTGGAAGGACGATGTGTTTCTGCTTTGATTGAGATTTTTGCGTTAGCATTTTTGAAGAAACAATCGCAACTGTGGGATGAAGATTCCTTCGGGAAAGATTGTTCGCAGTCTTCATCGTGGCAGTTTTCACAATCTGCATGGGCAATCGCATGAGACAACCAGCAAATGCAAAGGTTACCTGGCAATAATTGAGCCAGACACACTGTCATCAAAAGGCAGGCAAAGCCACGAATCAAACTGCGTCTCCGTTTGAAAGAATAAATCAGTTTATAATTCGCAGAGGAAAATTCGTCAATTACACCAAAGTAATACTTTTTTCTTGAACATTAAAAAATCTTAATGTTTGGATTGTTTAGCTACTCTTATTCCCACTGGATGTTGTCCAGATAGAAAACGGTGGGTTTCCCCGTGGATGCCACAGTCCAGACAAAGCCCACTTTGATACGGGTCAGGTTTTCGTTGGGTTTCAGGTCAGCAAGGTTGATCTCATATTTTTCCCAATCGCTACCCAGACGGATTTTTCCTGTGGAACGCTTTGCGGTGTCAAAGTAGCGTTTTTCCGTACCAATCAGTCCAAATCCAAAGGAAACCTCTTCACCCCCCTTTTCACCCCTTGCGTGAAAGACCAATTTCCTGGCGCCAGTTAGGTTGAAGCCACCTTTTTTGTCTCCCCAGTCTTGTTCGGGGTTTTGCCAAGCCACCCCACCCCAGCCAGTGGAAGCGGAAAATTCGCAGCGCATGCAGGTTTTGCCCGAGTTGGGTTTTTCGGTATGGTTGGGATCCACCTTGATGGATTTTGCATCTCCCATCCACCCGGATGGGATGTAAGTGGTTTGCGAGTCCGGCTCGGAATAAATCACCAATGGAAGTTTCGCTGGCCTGCCAGAGGCCACCTTTAACGGCGCATCCACCCGAATGGGGATATTGGCAACTGCGGCACCTCCATGATCATCACGCACTGTGGCAAATACCCGGTACAGGCCACCATCCGCGGGTAATTTTATCTGGGCCCCAGTTTTATCAGATTGCACCACGGCATTAGGAACACTTGCTGAGGCTGCCTCGGCATCGCCACCTGTGCCGTATTCCTCTTCATCAGCGTAAATTTCCCAAGAAACCCGAATGGAATCGTTCTCCGGGTCAGAAGCCTTTAGTTTTACTTGCACCATGCCACCGGGCAAGGCGGGTAGATTTCCCTCCACTGCAAGGGATTCAATCGTGGGGCAAAGATTTGCCACCCGCTTGCCAGTCCAAAGTTCAGAAAGGGTATCTACCGGGGCAAGACGGCTACCATCTTTTAAGAGCATCGAAAACCAGGTTGCTGTCACTTCCTGTTTCTGTCCCCACATGAAAGCGTAGGAACCAAGGCAAGCACCCTCCTGGCCAGAGATAGATTTCACATACGCTGACTTGTAATAATTCGCCTTGGCTGTGCTGCTGGGTTCCTGGAAAGTCCCTGAAGCATCCTTTTTAATCTCCCAGATTCCCGGGGGACCGAACTCGGTAAGCATGTAAGGCTTGCTGCCACCAAGTTTCCGGTATCGTTCCCCAACCGAGGGTGCACCAGCGTACGAGTTGATGCCAATGATGTCGATATCAGGGCAAAGGGCATGAAGGTTGGAAATTTTGTTTCCACCCATCTCTGCAATAACCGTCATGGTGGGGTGATTGGGATCGATGGATTTGACTAGACGTGCCAGGTTGTTGATTTCGGACCAGACGGCGCCATTTTCGCCGTCGGCATCCTCCATCTCGTTGCCAAGCGCCCAGCAAAGCAGTGCCGGGTGATCCTTGTGCTTGAGCACGGTTTGCCGAATGGTTTCTCGCTGTTTGATCAGGCTTTTGGCATCGGCCCAGTTAAAACCCTGTCGGACCTGACCAAGCCATATTCCCGCGGTAACGGTCAGCCCAAGCTTTTCCGCCAGATCCAATTGCGCGGAGAGTTTTTCATGGCCCCATGTCCGAACAGAGTTGCCCCCCAATTTAGCAAGCATTTCCCACGAGGCTTCGCCACCAACCCCCTTGATGAAGTAGGGTTGATTGCCCCGCAGCATCCCCCATTTTTCCGGTGTCCCGGTAATCTTCACAGGAACAGGCTGTGCTGAAAGCTGAAGGGCAAAAATATGCACAATAAGTGGCAGAACAATCAGGCTTCGCATCAGTGGCTCCAGGGGCAATGTCTAAAAATGCAACCATTCGCATTCTACCGGGTGATGTATTACCCCAGTATGTTTGCCAGAAAGTTGCGGGTGCGTTCGGCTGAGGGGGAATCCAGTACGGAGGAAGGCTTGCCTTCCTCGACGACTTTGCCATCCGCCATGAATACGATATGGTCGGCGGCCTTGCGGGCGAAGCCGATCTCATGGGTCACCATCAGCAGGGTAAGTCCCCGCTCCTGAAGTTTTTCCAAAACTTCCAGCACCTCGTGTTTCAATTCCGGGTCCAACGAACTGGTGATCTCATCGCAAAGAAGGGCCCTAGGTCGCATGGCCAGCGCACGGGCGATGGCAACGCGCTGCTTTTGACCACCGGATAATTGGGATGGATAATGTTGGCCATGGTTTTCAAGCCCCACGCTTTTCAGCAGTTCCATGGCCTGCAACCGTGCCTCGGATTTGGAAGCCCCGGAAACGGTCACCGGTGCCTCCATGATGTTCTGCAGCACGCTAAGGTGTGGGAATAGTTGGAAATCCTGAAAGACCATGCCAAGCAGTTTTCTAAGGTCCCGGGTATGGCGGCTAAACTGGCCGGAATGCCCTGCCTGCAGTGACCGGTCACCAACATCCACGGTGCCCTCATCGAATGTGTTCAAGCCGTTCAGGCATCGCAACAGGGTGGATTTGCCGGAACCTGAAGGTCCAAGCAGCACCAATGTTTTTCCGGATTCCACGAAAAGATTCACCCCATCCAGGATGGTGCGATCTTGAAAGCGTTTGCGGATTCCCGTGGCGCGGATGTACATGGCTATTTGTGCTCCGGAGCCAGTTTTTGTTCCAATCTTCGGGCCAGCCTTCCCAATGGGAGTGACAATGCCAGGTACAGGATTGCGGTAATGATGCCCAGTTCCACGAACTTCAGGCTGGACTTTGCCAGAATCTGGTACTGCTTGTTTAGTTCGACCAGTGCCACCACGCTGGCAATACTTGTATCCTTGAACAGGGCCACCAGATCATTGGTAAGCGTGGGTAAAGCTACCCGCAAGGCCTGTGGCATGATGATTCTGCGAAATGCAAGCGTTCTGCACATACCCAGTGATGCGGCGGCTTCCCATTGGCCCTTGGGGATGGATTGGATGGCGGTGCGAAGATTCTCCGCCTCGAACGCCGCGTAGTTCAACCCCAGACCCAGCGTGGCTGCCATAAAGGGTGAAAGAGCGATGGAAAATCCCAGCCCCCAATAATCGGAGACTGCTGGCAGCCCGAAGTAGAGGAAAAAAAGCAGCAGTAGTACCGGAATGCCCCGAAAGAATTCCACATAGGTCAGGGCTGAGGCTTTTAACCAGGCCGGGCCGTAAAGTCGGGCCAGTGCCAGTGGCAGCCCCATGAACAATGCAAGGGCGAAACTGGAAGCGGTTAGTTGAATGGTCACCCAGGCTCCTTCCAAAAGCATGGGGAAGTATTGGCGAAAAGACCATGATTGGGATTGTTCAATCAGCGATGGCCCCGAAAAGTCAGTTCGACCTTCTTCCTCGTAAAGAAAGCCCGGTGATAATTCTTCCTGGCAATCATCCCAAAGGTTCCACTTCACCAATATGGAACGCAACTTGCCATTGCCACGGATTTCCTCGATGGCGGAATCAAACTTTTTAGCCAACTCCTCATCCTGTGGTCGAAAGGCAATGCCGTAGAAACCCCGTGCCGTGGGTTTTCCCGCAAAGCGCAGGCGTTTGTCCGGCAGGGCGTATTGCTGCGCCATGGGAAGATCCATGAAGACGGCATCGATGCGATCGGTACTGGCAAGGTCGGCATAGGCCTCGGTGGGGCTGGGATAAATGCGCTTGGAAATACCCTCCTGGTCCAACAACCGCTCTGCCTGGGTAGCCTCCATGGTGCCGATGATGGCCCCTTTGGTGTTCTTGCAACCCAGCAAAGTCTGGAACCTTTTCTCATCCGCCCGGGTGACAAGTTGCTGGCGATAGATGTAATACGGCCTCGAGAAGCGGATGGTCTTTTTACGCTCCTCGGTGATTTCAAGACCGTTCATGGCAAAGTCAAAATCACCCTTCAAAAGTCCGGGTATCAGGTTATCGAATGGATATTGCTTGAATTCAATCGGCCTGCCGATGTGAGCGGAAATAGCCTGGATAATATCCAGTTCAAATCCCTTTTGCTCCAATTTGCTGTCACGGAAAAGGTAGGGTGCTCCACCTTCCTCATCCGAGGCCCAGATGAGAGGTTTTTCCGCTTGCGATGGCAGCATGAGAAAAATAAATGGCAATAGCATTTGCATGGGAAGGATCATACCAGAAGTCACAGCCAACTTGACATCATTTATGATTTTACCGGGTAGCGGACACTTTCTAATCTGGTGGCTTCAGGGGGTTGTGATTGAGAAATGCGGTGCGCACCATGGGATCAAGCAGCACGATGACCGACCAGACGGAAACAAGTTGGCCAAGGCCGAAGCATCCGCCGCAGGAAAGACAGGGTATGGCGCAGAAGAGTGAACCAGCCATGGCAAGCGGGAAAGATTCCAGCCTGCGCATGCGCCAGCCACCCATGCCCATCAGCCAGGATCCCAGAAGCAGAATACCACTGGAGCCCAGATTCACCAGGATGGCCTGTCGGAGCGCGGTTTTGGCATCCCACTGCTGATCCTCCAGAAGCCGGTCTGCGTTGGGTAGAAACTTCGAGGTAAGGTCACGGGCTTCCTGGTATTCCTGTTCAAATTCGGCGATGGGTTTGTTGGCCATCTGCACAGTGCGGGCGGAAAGCACTGCCCCCATGATCAAGTTAATGGCTCCCATACCCATGAGAAAAAGTGAGGGCACCTCAACCTTGCTGCGCGCCAGGCTTCGCTGCCACAGAACCGCATCGGGCACCTTTGGTGATTCGCCATCGCCGGGCGATCGCAAAGGTTCCTGCACACTGGTGAATTCTGGAAGATTCCTTCGAATCAGTATTACCACCACCATGGTGATTAGAACGATCAAAACAAACTGGATCCCTGTCAAATGGGTACTCCGATGATCTAAAATACCGGTGGTTCCAATAATTACGATTATAGCATGGCATGGAATGGGAAACATTCCAAGAAAACAGGGAAGAGGGGAAAGATTTACTTAAAATGAGGGCATGATTGCATAGTCAAGTCTATGCAAGTTGGAATATCAGCACCGGAGTCATCTTGTCCGACACCAACACCTGGGTTCATCCCGAGAGTTCCTTATTGGGTTCTCTGGATTTGCACCTTTTCAATGAAGGCAATCATTCCCGGTTGTATGAAAAGCTGGGTGCCCACCCGTTCAAGCGTCATGGAGAAACGGGTTTTCATTTTGCGGTTTGGGCACCGAATGCGAATTCTGTGAGCGTGGTTGGAGATTTCAATTACTGGACCCCCGGCAGACATCCGTTGCATGCCATCGGCGGTTCGGGCATCTGGATTGGTTTCATACCCGGGCTTCGGAATGGCGGGCTTTACAAGTACCACATTGTTTCCAACCATGGTGGTTACCAGGTATCCAAGTCGGATCCTTACGCCTTTGCCATGGAAATCGCCCCGCGTACAGCATCTTCTCTTTGCGATCTTTCGCACCACTGGAACGATCAGGAATGGATGGCGAACCGTGGCAGGCGCATCGCGCAGAACGCGCCTGTTTCCATCTACGAGGTTCATCTGGGTTCTTGGAAAAGAAGGCCCGAGGAAGGCAACCGCTGGCTGAACTACCGTGAGATGGCGCCACTGATTGCCGACCATGTGAACCGTCTTGGTTTTACGCATGTCGAGTTTTTGCCGATCACCGAGCACCCCTTTTATGGTTCGTGGGGTTACCAGGTTAGCAATTATTTTGCGCCCACCAGCAGGTATGGCAGCCCGCAAGACCTGATGTACCTGATTGATTATCTGCACCTGCAGGGCATAGGCGTCATACTGGATTGGGTGCCATCGCATTTCCCCAACGACCAGCATGGACTTGCGTACTTTGATGGCAGCCATTTGTATGAACACGCCGACCCTCGCCAGGGTTTTCACCCGGATTGGAAATCGTGCATCTTCAATTATGGCAGGCACGAGGTGAGATCATTCCTTCTAAGCAGCGCCTGTTTCTGGCTGGATCATTACCATATTGATGGGCTGAGGGTGGATGCTGTGGCATCCATGATTTACCTGAACTACAGCCGCAAGGAAGGCGAGTGGATTCCGAACCGGCATGGAGGCAATGAAAATCTGGAGGCCACCTCGTTTCTAAGGCAGTTCAACGAGACTGTGTATGCCCGTTTCCCCGATGTGCAGACATTTGCCGAGGAATCGACATCGTGGCCGATGGTTTCCCGTCCTACCTTCGCGGGGGGCCTGGGTTTTGGCTACAAGTGGGACATGGGCTGGATGCATGATTCGCTAAGGTATCTTTCACGGGAACCCATCCATCGCAAGTTTCACCAGAACGAACTAAGCTTCCGCATGCTTTATGCCGAGCAGGAAAACTTTGTGCTGCCCCTTTCGCATGACGAGGTGGTGCATGGCAAGGGATCGCTTGCGGGAAAGATGGCTGGAGATGCATGGCAGAAAAGGGCCAACCTGCGTCTGTTATACGCCTGGCAGTATGCGCAACCGGGCAAGAAACTGCTTTTCATGGGCGCCGAGCTGGGTTCTTTTAGTGAATGGAACCATGATTCCAGCCTGGATTGGCATTTGCTGAACTACCCGGAACATCAGGGTTTCTTCCAGTTGATTGCGGACCTTAATCGTGTTTATCGCGACAACAGCGCCCTGCACACGAAGGATTGCGATGCAGGCAGCCTAGACTGGGTGGATTGCTCGGACAGTGAAGCCAGCGTGTTTGCATTCCTGCGCTGGGGTTCGGATGGTGAGAACCCGGTTCTTGCGGTCTTCAATTTCACGCCTGTCGTTCGCTCAGGCTATCGGGTTGGTGTGCCGTTTGGGGATAATTGGCGCGAACTGGTTAACACCGATTCACCTTACTATGGTGGAAGTGGGCAGGGAAACATGGGCATGAGGCATGCCGACGAAATGAGCTGGCACAACCGCCCCTACTCCATCGAGATAACAATACCCCCACTGGCGGCCGTGTTCTTCACGCCGGAGTGATCAGCCCCGGCCTTTCAACATCAGAAAAAGATTCAACAACAGGCTGAGAAAAAGGCCGACCCCCATTCCAACCAGGGTGGGCATCACCCAGTTGGGCATCACTTCCAGGGGTTCTGCTTCCTCATCGGTTTCCCCCTCGGAAAGTTGCGAAAGCGATTGGCTGACCTTTTGGCGCGCAAGTCGGGGGGGCTCCTCGTTTAGCAGGCATTCCAAATCGATGATCAGTTCGCCTGCGGTGTGGTAGCGTTCATCGCGATCCTTTGCCATCATCATTTCCACCACTTCGCCGATGCCCGCGGAAAGGTTTACATTCAGATGATCGGGCGGGGTAAGCTCCTGGGTTTCGTGAGCCTTCACCACCTCCATGACGGTGGCACCGGTGAAAGGGGGCTGCCCGGTGACCATGTGGTAAAGGGTGGCACCCAGCGAATAAATGTCTGCGCGGGTATCGATATCGGTCTGGCCACGCACCTGCTCAGGGGCAATGTAATTGGGGGTGCCAATGATCATGCCCTTTTCCTTGTTGATGAGATCAATGTCGGTGTTTTCCCGGGCCATGCCCAGGTCTGCAAGCTTGGCGATGCCATCCTTGGTTAACACAATGTTGCCTGGCTTGATATCGCGGTGCACCAGACCCCGCTTATTCGCGTGTTCCAATGCCTGGGCGATCTGCAGGATGATCTCCAGGGCTTCCTTTTCGTCGTAGCGTTTTTTACCCGCCTTCATTTCTTCCTGAATGGTTTTGCCTTCCACAAGCTCCATGACAAAGTAGTGGAACTTGCCCGCGGTGCCGATGTCGATCGCTTGAATGATGTTGTTGTGGCTAAGCTTGGCGGCCAGTCTGGCCTCTCGTTCCAGCTCTGCGAAGAATTGGGGATCCCTGCTTCTTTTGCCTTTCAATAATTTGATCGCCACCTGCCTGTTCAGCCGGGTTTGCAATGCCTTGTAGACCACACCCATGGCACCTGCGCCAATTTTTTCCAATAGCACATACCCAGGTATCTGCTGCCCCACCAGCAGATTCATGTCTTCCTTGCAGCGGTCCATCTGGCCCAGGGTCAGGAGGCCGGCCTTGTGCAGCTTTTGCAGATATTTTTCCGCACCAAGCTTTCCATCTGTGGGGACAGTCTTTACCTCGTCCCTTGTCACCAAGCCCCTGCTTACCAACCCGTGGGAAAGCCTGTCCTCCTCTTCCTTGAGATTGGGCTGGGAATTTCCCTGCTTTCGCATGGAAGAATCGGAGGGGTCGTTCATGAAATCCTCTTAAACTTTTCAGAGCCTTCTTTGGGCAAATGCTTGATTCCGCGAATAAAACACTGCTATGATGACAAAATGGGCCAAAGGATGGCAACATTCTGCTGACTCATGCTTGATCTATCTTTTATATCATGAATCCGGGGAGGTTTCATGAGTGCTTTTGCTTCCGCTCTTGATTCCAGCGTGCTTGTCTTGAACAAGATGTTCATGGCTGTGCAGATTGTATCCGTGCGCCGGGCGTTTGTTTTGCTGGTCAAGGAACTGGCAGAAGTGGTAAGCATGGAAGATGGCCAGTATGCGACCTATGATTTTTCCACCTGGCGCGAAGTGAGTGAATACCGATCCAAGTTCTTTCGGCAGGAAGATGATGACTGGGTTCGCACGGTATCCTGCGAGATTCAGGTGCCCCGTGTGATTCGTCTGGTGGACTATGATCGCCTTCCCAGACAGACCGTGAAGTTCAACCGCAGAAACATTTTTGCCCGCGACAACAACCAGTGCCAGTACTGTGGCAAGAAGTTTCCCACCCAGGAACTCAGCTTGGACCATATCGTCCCGCGCAGTCAGGGTGGCGAGAATTCGTGGGAAAATATAGTGTGTGCCTGCGTTGGCTGCAATGTACTTAAGGGTGGCCGAACACCCCGCCAGGCCAACATGCACCTCATCCGTAAACCTGAAAAACCCAAGCGCAGCCCAACCCTGAGCATCAAGCTTGCCAACCGCAAGTACCAGTCCTGGCGAACCTTCCTCGATAATGCCTACTGGTCTGTCGAGTTGGATTAACCTGGCTTTGGGGCCAGGCGTTCTCCCCTTGACTAATGGCAAATACCCGTCACAGGAAGCATTATGCCTCCAGCAGGCCACGGCGCAGGAATTGCTCCAGAGTAATTCTCAGTCTTTCCCGCAGCACCACCTCGGCGCGCTCGGGGGTCGCAAGCGATCCATTTTCCTGAATGGTGATCGTCTGGTTCTTCACAAGCTCCAGAAGGGCTTTCACGATGAATTCCTGGTCATGGGTTCCATCCAGATAGTTGATGATCGCCTTTTCAAAATCCCCCACCCGAATGATCTGATGGCGAATGTTGGTGACCGCACCAAGGGTAGCGGCTTGATGGGCGATAAATCCGAACACCTTGGGCTTGGAGCTGATCTCATGAATACCAGTGATTGGCCGAGTGGTGATCTCAACCGAGCCAACGGGTAACGAGGTGTACGCAGTCACCATCATCTGGCCAAGCTGGAAAACCAACTGGCCAAGTGCCTGTGCATCGGTTGGAAGCTTAAGGCCCATCATGGCGGAGGCCTTTTCAAGTATTTCCATCGCGGGTACCGAAGATGGCCAGGCTTTTTGCATCACCAGAAGCGCTGCCTTCAAAAGAGGTTCCCCCACACCCATGACCACACCGTTTTGGCAG
>JBEGQX010000327.1:0-4746 GCA_041180805.1 Planctomycetota bacterium | reverse complement strand
GTTCGGTTTTGCAACATCTTGCCAATTAATTTTTTCAGGACAGGACGTTGATCTTTTTCCAAAAGGCTGGAAACAAATCTTGAGAATTGGCTTGAAACAATGTTTAGCGCATCATTTTTACTTTCTTCCTGCTCCTCGGCTTGAAGTATTTTGATGATTGCCCTGGCACCATGGTCTTTTTGATCCATTAATTTTTCAAGGTATTCTCTTTTTTTGTCCCTTGTTGCACCCTGGTAAGATTCCACAAGGTCTATTACTGCGATAGGAGTGTCGGGGTAAATTCCCCATTTGAATTTTTCAAGAAGTTCTATGGCTCTTTTGCGAATTTCCGCATCTTCTCCCTTGGCGGCATTTTTTAATGCCGCTTCTGCTTTGTAGCCCGCCGCCCAGAGATTTTTTTGTGCAGTTTCTCTCTTTGTGAAATCAGAATCGCCCAGTTCTTCGATCCATTTTTGTATTTCAGCAGGGTTTTGGTTTTGCATCCCTAGAGTTGTGCTGCCCAATAAAACTAAAATCAAAAGTAAACCTAGTTGCTTTTTTCGTTCAAACATGATGTTTGTTCCAATTCCATATGGTTATTAGTATCCTAAACGCATAAAGATCAAAGCCTCAAGTGCAAATCAACAAACATTTAAGTTGAATTTTTAGGAGAAGATGTCATGCGGTTTTTTTTCGCGACCATTATTCTGATTCCAGCCATGTTTTTCGCTTTCAAACCCGGGGTTATTAATGGGAAAGAAAAAACGGAACATCTTGTTTTTGCAGGGGTTTCCAAAAGAGAAATAAATCCCAAATTGGGTCAGAATCCTGTTTATATGGCTGGTTTTGGGCACAACAGAATCGCCAAAACAATTCATGACTCTTTATTTGTGAAAGTGGTAGTTTTTAAATCCAATGGACGCAAAATCGCAATTTGTTGTGCGGATCTTGTTGGGTTTTTCCTTCAGGAAGTTGATTCGATAAGGAAATCATTACCAGACTTTGATCACATTATTTTTTCATGCACTCATAATCATGATGGACCTGACACGCTTGGTATTTGGGGAGCATCCCCATTTAAAAGTGGCTTGGATGAAAAATACCAGAAATTGATTCGTGATAAAGCGATTGAGGCCGTTCGTGAAGCTGAAGCCAATATGAAACCTGTAGATGCCGAGATTGCCTTAGGAGGATTTCCTGAGCTGGTTCATGACAATCGGCCGCCAATTGTAAAAATGGATCAGCTAACTGTTTTGAGATTGAAGGAAAAGGCTGGGAGCAATCTGGCAGCTTTGCTGTTTTGGCACTGTCATCCAGAAACCTTGGGATCCAAAAATACCGAAATTAGTGCTGATTTTACAGGTTACACGGCCGCTTTTTTGAAAGACAAATGGGGTTGTGAAACCTTGGTATTTTCCGGAGCTGTTGGTGGCTTGATGACCCAACTTAAGCTCCCTGTTAAGGATAAAGCTGGAAAACATTTGGATGATGGCACTTTTGAAAAAACTTCCCGTTACGGCGAATTGGTTGCCGAGGCAGCCATTCAAGCAATGAGAAAGCCGGAAAAATTACATTTTGGATTGGTTCAGGTCAAAACGAAATCTCTTATGCTGCCTGTTGAAAATTCTATTTATCAATTGGCTTGGCAAATGGGTGTTTTTCAAAGAAATATCTTTGATTTCGAGAGGGATGCTGAAGGTTCCAATCCGTTAAAGTCCATTAAAGGCATACGCGCTGCTTTGAAAACGGAAATCGGCCATTTACGGTTGGGGGATTTGGGAATCGCATTGATTCCTGGGGAAATATACCCCGAATTGGTTTTGGGAAAGGTTTCCATGGATGCAATCGAAGGCGCGGATTTTCCCAATGCCGAAATAGAAGTTGATTTGTATTCCAGTATGAAAACCAAATATAAGACTTTAGTTGGCCTTGCAAATGACGAAATTGGTTACATTCTGCCTAAAAAACAGTGGGATGTGAAACCACCCTTCACGTATGGGTTAAAGAATGGCCCATACGGTGAAATTAATAGCCTGGGGCCTGATACGGCATCGTTAATAACCAAGGCTTTTGCAAAACTTCTCGATGATTGAAATATTAAACCTTTCCCCCAGATGTGGGGTTTGCAGGAGCAGGTTGAGCCTGTGGAACTAATTTGGGCGCTGGAGTTGTCGGGTTAGGGGTCGGGGTTAAAGGAAGACTATTTTGCGGTATCGTTGGCGGTGGCGACGTTTGGGTTGATATGCCAGGCGTAATTTGGCTGGCATCTTGTGAAATAGTCACTGTGGGACCTTCCTCAATAATTGGAGCCCCTTCTTGAACGATTACTTCCCCAGTGCCAGGAACCGTGGAAAAAGCTTTATCAGGATTTCTGCTTGAGGATTTCCTAAGGATGCCATTACCTTCGCACCAGGTGCACCCTGCTGCAAATATGCCACCAAGAAGAATTCCTGTTCCGATGTATCTTTTTAACATGGTTGCCTCGATCCTGTGTGTGACCATCTTCTTAATAGGATCATGCAACCGAAATGAGCTGTCGGCAAATTAAAGTGGAATAATTAGGAAAAACGCGAAACACCTTATTTGGCATCCCGCGTTTTCCTGTTACAGAACGATTAAATGGTACAAATTCCGGTTAACCGGCTTTACGAGTGGGACTAACCCCAACGGTAGATAACTGTCCCTTGATGTATTTCAAGGCTTCTTCAAGCTGGCGATCCTTGAAATTCTTATCGGAAGCTGGGGCAGCAGGTTTATCTTTGCGTTGGATAACCTCTGCTTCCCTTTGGCTGTCTGCAAGGTCGTCCCTTTCCTTGCGGGATAATTTAATTTCCAAATCAGGCTTAACACCCCATTCATCTTCATCTTTGCCTTTAGTGCTGGATTTGTTCAGGTTTTTTCCGTTGGGTCTCCAGAAAGAGGCAATGGTTAGTTTAAGCTCGCCATCACCAAAAGCCTGTATGTTTTGAACGCTTCCTTTGCCATAACTTCTTTCTCCAATGATCAGCGCCCTGTGGTGATCCTGCAAACAGGCAGAAACGATCTCCGAACCGCTGGCACTGCCACCATTTACCAGGCAAACCATCGGGAAATCCAAAAGGCTTCCTTCCTGAACCCCGCTATGTCTTTGTTCTTTTCCCTGACGGGGACGAATGGAAACAATGAGTCCATCTCCGATGAATAAATCAGAGATATCGACAGCGCTATCAAGCAAACCGCCGGGGTTAAATCTAAGGTCTAGAACGAAACCTTTTACATTCTGGCTAACAAGTTGTTTCATTACCGAAATGAGATCTCTTGCAGTGTTTCTTGAAAAACTGGTTAGTCTTGCATAACCAATTTTTGTAACGGGATCGATCATGAAATCCCAATCATCGTTGTCCTTGCGTTTGTAACCAAGTACCGTTTCAACTTCGACTCTGCCTCGAGTGATTTCAAATTCGATGGGGTCAGGGGTTCCATCCCTTTTGACCAAGATTTTGACCTTGGTATTTGGTTTTCCAAGAATTTTTTTAACCGCATCCGATAACTGCATTCCTTTGGTTGAAATTTCTTCCCTTTCGGTTAATGGTTTTCCGTTGGAATCCACTTCCCTAATGATTGTTGTGATAATGTCTCCTGCCACCACTCCAGCTTTGTAAGCGGGACTGCCCTTGATGGGAGTTACAACAAGAAGCATATCAGAGTTGGCATCCTTGCGAATCTGGACACCAATACCGGTGAAATTGCCCTGAACATCACGATCAAAGTTCGCCTTGGTTTCAGCGTCAATATAGGTTGTGTAGGGGTCCAGGTTGCTCAGCATTCTTTGCAGAGTGAAATCAACATCCTTGCCATTGGCAAGATCTTCACGCTTACCCAGATTGGTTCTTGCATCTGCCAATACTTCCAGAATTTCTTTTTCCTTTAAAATTTTAGCCTTGTTAAGAATATTCTGAATGCTCTCGGGGATTTTTTCCTCAACCCTTCGGTAAAGCCCCTTGATAGCCCAAGAGGCCATTTCGCCTGCATTAACTTCTTTGACATAACCCTTGCGAATCACTTCAATAGCCTTCAAAACTTCCTTGGCAAAAGCATCGGCTTTGTTTTTCGGTAATTTCGTTGATTCAAGTATTTCGGTTCTTTTGGTTTCAAATTCAGAAACAGAAAGCTTTCCATCTACCAAGCTTTGAAATTCCTTGCGAAGACTTCTTTGGGCTTCCAACTTTGGCATCTTTGATAAAAGGAGGATTCCTTCGGAAGAAAGATTTTCCGGAATTTTCTTATCCGAAACAAGTTTTTCAAACTTTTGAAGCCTTTCCCTGGATTTATCGTATGCAGTTGGGTTTCTGGTAATGCCGTAGTGGTTGATTCTTCCACCCAATACCCAATGCATTTGCGCTTTTTCTTCTTTAGTTTTGCCATTTTTTCTTACAACTTCTGGAAGATTTTTATCCAGATATTCAGCCAGCTCATCGACTGTTACCAGTCCATCTGGTTCGTAACCTTCTTTGTCTGCAGCACCTTTAAGACCGTCTGCAACAACTTGGGTGAAAGCCCCATGTTTTTCCAGGTCAAGAGAGGCGGTAAGGCCATTGGTTGCAAGAAAAACAGCACGCCCTGTGGCTGGCAAATGATCTTCGCTACCATCATCACCGAGAAATTCTTGATAGGGGTTGGTTCCCAAAGTTGCCTCAGCAACAGATTTACCCTTGGATTGAAAACCTTTGAAGTCTATGTCCAGAAAAGTGCAAAATTTATTCGATTTAAGATTCTTCAAAACATCAG
>JBEGQX010000326.1:0-4299 GCA_041180805.1 Planctomycetota bacterium | reverse complement strand
GCAGGAAGGATGTCTGTTGGGCAAGGGATGAGGAAAATGGCGTATGGTTGGTATGCGCGCTCGAGGATATCCCCGAGCAAATTCTGGGTGCGGACATAAAACTTGTTCAGGATCCTGATGTGTTGGATACCTGGTTCAGTTCAGCGCTGTGGCCCCATTCCACCATGGGATGGCCCCAGCAAACTGCCGAGCTTACAAAGTATTATCCAACCAGTGTGCTTGTTACCAGCAGGGATATCATCACGCTATGGGTGGCCCGAATGGTGATGACAGGCCTTTTCAATACCGGGAAGATCCCCTTCCACAAAGTTTACATCCACCCGAAAATCCTTGATGGTTTCGGCGAAACCATGAGTAAGAGCAAGGGCAATGGAATTGATCCATTGGATATTATTTCGCTCTACGGCGCGGATGCCCTACGTTACCAGATGGCCCACCTGGCGACGGAAACCCAAGACAGCCGAATGCCTGTGGGGAATATCTGCCCCCATTGCGAGACATTGGTTCCTGTAAAGCAGGAGCATATGTACATGCGCACCCGCAAGGTGAACTGCCCGGGTTGCAAGAAACCTTTCCGTCCAGGCGGTCCATGGCCTGCTGAAGATTCCGAACTTCTTACCGCCAAACAGGGTTCCGAGCGCTTTGAGCAGGGCCGCAACTTTGCCACCAAGCTTTGGAATGCCTCAAGGTTTATTTTCATGAACCTTGAGGGCTACAATGCCGCGCCAGTGGATGTTGCCAGCCTTCCCCTGGAAGATCAGTGGATTCTCAGCAGGTTGCAAAGAGCCACGGGGGAAATAACCTCTCAATTGGAAGCGTTTCGCTTTAGCGAGGCCATTCGCATTCTGTACGACTTCATCTGGACAGAGTTCTGCGACTGGTACGTGGAAATGAGCAAGGGTCGGTTGAAAGAAGAGGGAAAAACCCAGGCGCAAAGGGTGCTGCTCGGAGCATTGGACGGCATGGTGCGGTTGATTCACCCCATCATGCCTTATCTTGCCGAAACTATCTGGCAGGCGCTGAACCATCATGCGCCCGAGCGGGGCCTGGATCAGGTAAGGCGGGGCGAAGAAAGCGTCGTGATAGCCAGTTGGCCGGTCTATCCCCCATCTTGGAGACAAACCGGAATTGAAAACAGGGTCGGACGCATGCAGGAATTGGTGCGGGCCGTGCGAGATGTACGCAACCGCTACCTGTTGGACTCCCGCAAGGAATTGGAATTGAAGGTGCGTTGCAATCCTGAAGTCGCGGCTGACTTGCAATCCTTGAAACCATTTTTAGAACTTTTGGCGGGCATCGGTTCATTGGAATGCGGACCGGCGATTATCAGGCCCAATCAATCTGCATCGCATGTGCACCCTGATTTTGAGGCTTATGTTTGTCTTGCAGGTTTGATTGACCCCGTGGCAGAAACCGCCAGACTTCAAAAATTACTTCAAGAAAAACAGAAGGCCATAGCCGGTATTCAGTCGAAGCTCTCGAATGAAAGTTTTGTGCAGCGGGCACCAGCCGAGGTGGTACAACAACAAAAGGAATCTCTGGATGACCTTGCAAATCAGGTCAAAGCCATTCAGGAAAACCTGTTGTCTCTCAAGGAAGGTAGTTGATAATCTGGGTAATCTTGCAATTGATTCTCATTGCCCGGGTGCAAAAATGATTGCATAATACATGATCTGTGCGAGTTACCCACCATGCTGCCGATTTTCCTATATATCTTTGCTTTTGTGGAAAAAGCCCCTGATTACGATCAGGATGTGAAACCACTCATGGTTCGTTCCTGCGTTTCCTGTCATAACGGGGAAAGCAAGCGGGGCGGCCTTCGATTGGACAGCGTTCAAGCGATGCTTAAAGGGGGAAACAGTGGCCCCTCTGTGGTTGCTGGCAAGGCTTCCCAAAGTTTGCTTGTGCACGCGGTTACTGGCAGGGAAGATGTTGAGCAGATGCCCCCCAAGGGGCAGAAATTGACCCCCGCCGAGGTCAATATCCTAAAGGCTTGGATTGATGCTGGAGCAAAGGCACCTGAGTCTGAAAAGAATTTGGCGCTGGATACGGGCAAATCCAAACACTGGTCATTTCAACCGGTTCAAAACCCTGCTGTTCCCAGTGTCAGAGATGCGAAATGGTGCAGAAATCCCATAGATTCTTTTGTGTTATCTCGACTTGAATCGCAGGGTATGAAACCTTCTTCGCTTGCCGATAAGAACACTTTACTGAGAAGGGTGTGTCTGGATCTAACCGGCCTGCCACCCACTCGTGAGCAGATTCGTGATTTTCTTTCCGATGATTCGCCTGAAGCTTATGAGAAGGCTGTAAACAGCTTTTTGAATTCACCTCATTATGGCGAAAGATGGGGCCGGATATGGCTGGATCAGGCCCGCTATGCGGATTCCAACGGTTACAGTATCGATGGCCCAAGGCAAATTTGGAAATATCGCGATTGGGTGATATCCGCGATCAACAGCGATGTTTCTTTCGATCGGTTTTCAACCCTCCAGCTTGCGGGTGATCTTGTGGCGAATGCCACCCTTGAGGATCGGATAGCCACAGGGTTTCATCGAAATACCCCCATTAACCAGGAAGGTGGCATCGATAAAGAACAGTTCCGCGTGGAATCAGTGGTCGACCGGGTCAACACCACTGGCACGGTTTGGCTTGGTCTTACTGTGGGTTGTTGCCAGTGCCATGATCACAAATTTGATCCCATGAGTCAGCGTGAGTATTACCAGTTGTTTGCATTCTTCAACACCGTGGATGAACCTGTACTGGAAGTGGCTGAGCTAACGTTGATAAAAAAGCGTGACCAGCAGCGTGCCGAATTGAAGAACCTTGAAACGTTGCAGAAGAAGGTCGATCCCCTGACCAACGCTAAAATCGCCTCTTGGGAGAACAGACTTCAGGCCAAAAACCGCGCTGCCATCAGCAAGGATGTCTTGCAGATTCTTGATCTGGCACCCAACGGAAGAAGCCCCGCGCAGGAGCGTGTTGTGGAGGGCTTTTTCCGCAACGCCGATGCCCTTTCCCATGTTGGGGCCTTGTTAACGCACTTTGGAAACTGGAATGTAGTCGCAGATGCGGCTCTTTGGGATGCGCGATTCACACTGAACCAAAAGATCCTGAATATTCGTGCCGCAATGCCGGATATCGCCTCCACCCTGGTGGTCAAGGAAATGGCAAAACCCCGGGATACTTTCATTCATCTTGCGGGAGAATTCACCCGAAAGGGAGCCAGGGTTCAGGCGGATACCCCTGCGGTGCTTCATCCAATGCAACGCAAAGATAATTCAAACAGGATCGATCTTTCCAAATGGTTGTTTGACAAAAACAACCCGCTAACCAGCAGGGTGACGGTAAACCGTGCCTGGCAAACCTTTTTTGGGCTAGGCTTGGTGGAGACCGAGAATGATTTCGGCACGCAGGGAACTCTCCCCAGCCACCCTGACCTTTTAGACTGGCTTGCCCAAGAGTATATGTCCCAAGGTTGGGGCAACAAGGATTTGCACAGGCTGATTGTCACCTCTGCCACTTACATGCAAACTTCGAATGCACGGCCGGAGTACGAAAAGGTGGATGCCCGAAACCGGTTGCTCTACAAGCAAAATCGAGTACGCATGGAGGCGGAGTTGGTTCGTGATGCCGGGCTTGGCGTATCCGGATTGCTGGCCCGCGAAATAGGAGGCCCAAGCGTATTTCCGCCACAACCAGAAGGCGTGTACAGTTTCACCCAGGTTCCCAAAAACTGGAAGGCCAACACGGGTGACCGCAGATACCGCAGGGGTATGTACACCCATTTTTGGCGATCTGCCCCGCATCCTTCTCTGGTGGTTTTTGATGCGCCGGATGCCGTTTCCACCTGCACAAGAAGAAATCGTTCCAATACCCCGCTTCAGGCGTTGACACTTTTGAATGATGAGGCCCAAGTGGAATTCGCCATGGCGCTGGCCAAGCGGATGGCAACCACTTCTGCAAGTGATTCGGAAATTCTGCAACAAGCTTTCCTTGATGCGTTGGGCAGGTTGCCTTCACCCCATGAACAGCAGGTGTTATTCGAGTTAAAGGCCAAGAACAGCGCGGATACATCCAAGGCAGGTGGCTGGCTGGCGGTTGCCAGGGTGATTTTGAATCTGGATGAATTCATTACGCGGGAATAAATCATGCAACAGCTAGACCCATTGCTGGCACAGACACGCAGGCACTTTTTTAAGGATTGTGCCATGGGTCTGGGATCGTTGGCGCTTGCGGACATCATGCAGGATGGAAAACTGTTTGCATCTGCGGGTGGTGGCCTGCACCATGCCGCCA
>JBEGQX010000325.1:0-7710 GCA_041180805.1 Planctomycetota bacterium | reverse complement strand
GGAATGCAGCATGGGTTTGCAAAGTGCGAATTTTGAAATAACGCCAGGGGACGGATTTATGTACAGCCTCCAGTGGGCAGCCACCAGAAAAATTACAGATGATGTCTCTATGTTCGTACAGGGATTTTACAACGATTCTGTTGATCCAAGATTCTCAGTAAATAGCGTGGCAGGATTTGGCGCGCAGTGGAATCTGGCGGAAAGGGTATCCATTTTTGGCAGTTATAACTTTGGTTTGGTAAATTCTCAACCGCCTTATGTAACTTATTTCGGCATGGCATTCGCTCTTTAAAAAACTGATGGCCGGCCTGTTATGCAGACCGGCCATCGAATAAACCATAATCATTGCCGAATTTACTTTTGCGTACTCCAGAACATAGTGGGTCCGTAAGTCGCGGAAAGATCAAACCGCACATCATCCACCATATCCAGGGGATAAGTGGTGGTTGCCTTGACTTCATTGGGATCCATTAACCCCACCATGGTGGCTGCGGTAACCACAATTTCGGCACACAACCATCGCTTGCGGTCGAAATAAGTGGTTGCAAGGTATTTCTCCTTCAATCCGCCTCGGTGCCTTATGTAGGTTCCCTGAAGCAGTAATCTCCACATGGCATAGCGCTTGCCTTCCTGGGCAATTGCAAAGTTAGTCAATCTTTCCGACTCTTCCTTGGTAAGTTCACGCTTTGCCTGCCTTACCTGAATAGAACCGGAAAACTCGGTCAGACGGGGATGGATATCAAGAATGTAAACATGCAAGGTGTCATCCGGTCCGGATTCCAATACCGCAAGCTGACCGTCAGGTTTCTTGATAACGATTCCCGCGTGAAATGGAGGGGCTGTTTCGGCGATCTTATAGAGGAATGTCCACCATTCGCTCATGTCATCAAATAGCAGAACATCGCCTTCGCGGGGAACATAAGGAATGGCAGTTCTGGAGACGCCACCCTTGCCATCCGATTTTTGATCCCAGAGATAGCCAATGGATTCCTGTTTGGCATCCGCACCAAGCGCAAGAATTCCGAATAACAAAGTCGATCCAATGGAGCAAATCACGAAAGTCCTCCCATCCTTGAGAAAACTAAATACAAATCTTAAATCGACTACCCACGACCGAATTAGCAGAAGAAATCAAAGCTGAATATGGAATCACGAAAAACCTGTGCAAAGATTTCCTTTTATACTGCCTATGCAGATTGAAAGGGTTGCAAGGAAGGGTTTTTTTCTAAAGTCTTGTTTGTGTGGTGAGGTTTGTTTTAGATTAGGTTTAAAGACCAAACTTTTCTCGTAAGAATTTATCCCCCGCCCTGCCGGAATTAATAACATCAAAAGCCAGAAATGGCCTCATAAACCATGGTAAAAAAGCCTCTCGCTGGCGATCCCGGATAAGGCGCATAACCACATGAACACATTTTTCCAGTGGCCACAAACGGAATGGCAGCTCAGGGGATTTTTCCAGCACCTTGCCATCTCCACCCAGTACCTTGTCCCTCAGTGGAGTGTCCACAAATCCCGTGGATACCACGCCAATATGCACCTGGTCTTTTTGAACTTCCATGCGAACACTATCCAGCAAACCCTGAAGGGCAAACTTGCTGGCACCGTAGATGGAATAGCCGGGAACCCCACGTTTACCCGTCAGGCTGCTGATTCCCACAAAAGAACCTTGGCTTTTTTTAAGCTCTGGTAATGTTTCCTGAAGCAAGTGTACGACCCCGAAGAAATTTGTTTCAAAAAGGTTCCGGATGGCGTCCATTTTGCATTCTTCGAACCTTGCCCGCATGGAAACCCCGGCACAGGCAAGAACGATATCAAGTCTGCCAAAAACCCTTACCGTATTTTTTACCCCTTCTTGTACAGACAACGGGTCGCGCACATCCATGGGAATTTGCAAAACATTGGCACCTACTGAATTCAACTCGGTGGCTGCATTATCCAACGAACTTGGGTTTCTCCCCGCAATCGCCACGCGCGCACCAAGGCCAGCAAGCGCACTGGCCACTCCCAGCCCAATTCCGGAAGATCCACCGGTGATCAATACAACTTTTCCATCAAATCGCATAACGAAATGCTTTCGATTCAGAATCAATACGGTTGAATTCCTTAAAATGATTCTATTGTTTCATGGAGATCAATGCACCGGAGGAACCCTGATAATGAATCTTATTTTTACCGTTATTGCGGGATTGTTCATATTGGCCGGGAATCCCGGGGAACCTCTTAAAAAGGATGTGGAAGCAGCCATATCGATTTATGAGAAAGCGCTAAAGAACAAAGATGCACCCGCCCTGGATGGAATTTTGGCGGACAATTTCATTCTTACAACAGCATCCGGAAAAATCTTAAAAAAGAAGGATATGCTCGCAAACCTTGCCAGGCAGGATACAAAGTATGAAGCTTTTGAAACCACAGGCGTGGAATTAAGGATTCTTGAAAATACCGCCATAGAAACTGGAAAGGTGCGCACTAAAGGCACCAGGTCTGGCAAACTTTTCTCCGAAACTACCTTATATACCGATGTATGGGTCAGGGAAAAGAACCAATGGAAACTCCTCGCGGAACATTCCTCGTTCGTCAAGGAATAGGTTACTTTTTCTTCTTGGGATCTTTTTTAGTGGTTGTGGAAGCAGAGCCCGAACTTCTTCCCAGGGAATCTTGAAACCTTACCGAGCTACCCGAAGTACTCGCGCTTCCACTGCTGCGACCCAACGAATCACGAAAACGAATATCGCTGCCACTTCGTGTGGCTTCACCCTGCCTGCGACCCAGGCTGTCGTAAAAAGTCACCTTATCTTTGTCGACATTTGCATGGCCGTCACTTCTACCCAGACCGTCCGAGAACCGGATGTTGTTGCCACTCTTGGTGGCCTTTCCAACGGTTCTACCCAGTTCATCCTTGAAGGTGGCGTTATCGCCATGCCAATCAATACGCAGGGAGGTTCTGCCAAGGCCATCCCGTACCGTGGTTGGCTGATGACCGGTCAAAAGGCCTACAGCGGCTGCCTGCCTGGCTTGCTCATCGAGGCCCCCGGAATTATCATTCGCGGTTGCGATAAAACTTAAGGTGGCAAGAAAAGCTGCGCAAAAATTCATGGGCGACATTCCTTAAAAAAGCGATGCTTGCAAGTTATTCGTTGACTTGGGCCAATTATTTCTAAAAATCCATGATTAAGAATAACTCTTGGGTGTTGGACCATTCAAGAGGCTTTTAACCCCTTAAGGAGGAATTCAGGATGAAAAAGTGGATATTGGCAGGTTTTGTGGGTGGTTTTCTGGTTGCGGCACTGGCATCCAATAATTTACGCACCACCCAGGCTGCTGACGAAAAAGCCCAGATGCTATCCCACGATGTATTTTTCACTCTCAAGGAAAACACCCCGGATAACAAAAAGAAATTAGTGGAAGCTTGCCATAAGTACTTGAAAGGCCACCCGGGTGAAGCTTTCTATAGTGCCGGAGTACTTTGCGAAGACCTTAAGAGAGAAGTCAACGACCTTGGTTTTGATGTCGCCCTTCATATTGTCTTCAAGGACAAAGCTGCTCACGATAAATACCAGGATGCTCCACGCCACCTTGAATTTATTGATAAAAACAAGGCTCTTTGGAAGAGCGTTCGCGTTTTTGATTCCTACGTATCCAAGTAATTTTGCAAAGGAAATAAAACCATGAGATCATCATTCGTATTTTCCCTGGCAGGAGTTGCAACTCTAGGCCTGGCGGCATTGTTTCCCGCCGAAGGCAGGGACGGCCCCCTTAAAAAACTGCTAAACCGTGGCAGAAACAAAGGGGAGGTAGTTCAGGAACAAGCGCAATCAAGCAAACAAGTGGAAGCGAGTTCACCCAACACCCTTTCCACCCATGAAAAATCCCAGGGGTTTGAACTACTTTTCAATGGCAAGGACTATCAAGGTTGGGACAACAAAGGAAACTGGATTGTGGAAGATGGTGCCATTGCCCGCAAAGATAAGGGTGGTGGTATTACTTTCACCGCAAAAAAAATACCCGATAATTTCGAACTGGCCTTTGAATGGAAGGTGGCCAAGGGTTCCAACAGCGGCATCTACTACCGCCCCGGCCAGTACGAATACCAGATCCTTGACAACAAAGTGCATAACGATGGCAAGAATCCCAGAACCAGCGCAGCATCGCTTTATTTCTGTATGCCACCCGCCAAGGATGCCACGAAACCCGTGGGAGAATGGAATACCGGCAAAGTGGTCTGCAAGGGAACTGTGATCCAGCACTGGCTTAACGGTGTGAAGGTAATTGACTTTGATTACAAGGATCCCAAGTATGCCTGGGAAGTGGAACTGCTTAAATACCGTGGTGCAAACCTTGACGCCCGCGGATTCAATCTTCATATCCAGGATCATGGCGACCCGGTTTGGTTTCGCAGCATTAAACTTCGCGAACTAAAGGATTCCGACCAGCTTGATCGCTCACCCGTTACGCCGGGCAAGGTCCCGGAAGATATCGTCAAGCGAGAACAGGCTTACATCGATAACGCCAAGAAAAAGAACAAGTAAAACAAAACCCCCTGTGGTGAAAATCACAGGGGGTTATTTTGTTTCAAGCATCAAATCACTTCTTACCTATCACTTCCAGAACCACGGGCAAGATTAACTCCGCCATCGTCTGGTGGCCGGCCGCGTTGGGGTGTAACTGGTCGGTTGTCCATTTGCCGATGTCGGTTCCACCTTTGTCCTTGGTGGTCCAGAAATCAAAATGGTCCACCAGCGGTGTTCCTGTCTGTTTGGCTACCTTGCGCGTTGTCTCCATGTACTGGGCCAGCAGATCGTTGGGGTTGTTTCCAGCGCCATTTTTTGTTGGGGTTCTGCCATAGGTATTGGAAGTCATCAAAATGGGTTTGATCCCCGCTTTTTTACATTGCTCTAAAAGTTTGTTCAGGTTGGCTTCAAACTGTTCCTTGGAAAGGCGTGGTTGATCCTTGCCTTTGTCAATATAGCTGTCATTTGCGCCATACATAATGGTGACAATCGCAGGCTTTCTGGCTGCAACATCTTTTTCAAATCGGTTAAGAGCCTGATCGGTGCGTTCACCACCGATTCCCACATTAATCACCTGGGCCTTGCCGGCCAGTAACTTTTCCAAAACAGCGCTGAAAGTTTCCTCTTTTGCAACTCCGGGTCGCCAGCCCTTGGTGATGGAATCGCCCAAAGTAACAATGGTCACCGGCGTTGCACCCTGAAATGCCATCAGCGCGGTAGTAAGGATTATTGTTGTCAAAACAGTCAGCAACCTGGTCTTCATGTGTTCACCCATATGCTTAATAACTTGACTGAGGGGCCAAAAACAACCAACATAAGATAGTTCACGGAATATATCATGTTGAAAACCTGCATTCTCATCTTGAACCTATTCGCTCAGGCAGAAGCGAAGCCTGCCCGGGTAGACTCATCGATTGAATTCTTTGCATCCCAGGCTATTCCAAAAATCTCCATTGAGATTGAGCCCAAGGAACTGCAAATGTTACGCATGGCAGATCGTTCCTATGTGCCTTGCACGGTAAACATCGAAGGCGTGGGAACATACAAAAAAGTCGGCATTCACCTCAAGGGCGCTGCTGGCAGTTATCGTCCCCTGGATCAAAACCCGGCACTCACTCTTAACTTCGACAAATTCAAGGATGGCCAGAAATTCTTTGGCATGGATAAAATCCACCTGAACAATTCCGTGCAGGATGGCACTTATCTGCATGAGATCCTTTGCAGGGATATTTTTCGTAGTGCGGGGATTCCAGCAGGACGCGCTACTCATGCGCTGGTAAAGCTGAACAATCGCGATTTGGGACTTTACTTACTGGTGGAAGGCCTCGACAAGGATTTCCTGAAACGCAATTTCAAAGATGCAACGGGTAATCTCTACGATGGTGGGTTTTGCGCAGACATTGACGGGGCCAAAAAGTTCATCTCCGGCAAAAAAGGCCAAAAGGATGACCAGGCACCCCTGAAAGCGCTAACCGCGGCACTCAGGGAACCGGATATGAACAAAAGGCTGGCCTCTGTGGAAAAACTGATCGACGTGGATCAGTTTTGGACATTTGCCGCCATGGAACTTTTAACCTGCCATTGGGATGGCTATGTACGCAACCGCAACAACTACCGGATTTATTTTGATCCATCCCGTGAGAACCGCGCAGTGTTCCTTCCCTGGGGCATGGACCAGATGTTCAACGACCCCAACTTCGATATCTTCGGCATGGGTTGCATGGTTTCCAACCAGCTTATGCAATGCCCCGGCATGAAATGGCGTTACCAAGACACCCTGCGAAAAGTCTATTTCCAGCATTTCAGGCCTTATGATGCGAACAAACGGATCGACGAGATCACAGCCAAGTTGAAACCGGTGCGTGATATCAAGGGTGGCGCCGAGGACATGAAGCGCCGAATCGTGGCACGCAAAGAGACCGTGGAAAAAATGCTGCGTGAGATGCCCCAGGCTCCGCCGAAATTTGGGCCGGACAACACAATCCTTCTCACCGACTGGAAACCTGCCTTGGAATCAGGCCCATCGCTGCATCTGCAATCCACCATAGACCAAAGAACCTGCCTGCACCTCAAAACCAGTGCGGACTCCGTGGCAAGCTGGCGCAAACCCATGGCCATGGAGCCAGGGAAATATCGCGTCGAAGCTCTGGCCAAAGCGGTGGATGTGAAGCCACGCAGTGAGGGTAACTCCGGGGTGGGGGTGCGTATCTCGGGCGGCGAAAGGCACAATTACATTTCAGGCAGCACCGATTGGAAAACCATCTCCATGGAAATATCCATCAAAGAACCACGCGATTTGGTCTTGGTTTTGGAAATGCGCGCCCAATCAGGAGATGCCTACTTCGATGTCACCAGCATTAAACTGGTTAGGCTGGATACCAAGCCCTGAAAAAATCCATGTTTTATCTAGGACAGCGCCTTGATCAATTGCCTGATGAGGTGAAAATTGGTATTCCAGCCAATAAAACCTGCCAAACCCATGAACAAGCCAAATGTTGCTGGAATCAATGACACATAGAAAAGCCACCACCTTTTTGTCAACGCGGTAACACCCATCATGGCAAGGCTTAATGCCAGTGCCGCATCACAAAGGTCAAATTGATCATCCTTGTCGTTCAGCTTTTCATATTCCTCGTTAGCCTGCTCCGCATCTGCCTTTTGTTTCTCGGCTTTCTTCTCCTGGGATTCTGCCTTTTTGCGATATTCCTCGGCTCGGGCTTCCCTTAGCTTTTTGATCTCCTCATTTTCGCCGGGAAAGGGAACACTCAGCGTGGCGGCAGTACCTTCATACACGCCCTGACGAATGTTGCGTGCCTGAAACCAAGCCCAGTTGTCATTGCGATCCATCTGTTTAAGTTGCATCTGCTGGACGATATTGTCATCCTTCACATTGCAAATGCCTATAAAGGTGGCAATCAGCACCACCATCAGGCCAACGCAAGTGTCCAAAGGGTTGTTCGAATTTTCCTTCTTTTCGGGAATCTCGATCGGTTCCACCATGATTTACTCCTTTAATAATTGAGGAAATCATAAACCAGAACATCACCCAGAATCCAGAGAAACCAATCCTTCTTGCTTTACGATACACAAGCGGGGAGAATAAATGTCCTTCCTTTTCAATTGGAGTATCTGATGCAAATTCTTCTGTTCTGCTTGCTGTTGTTTTCCCAAGCACCCAAGGAACCAGTCAAAATTGAATGGC
>JBEGQX010000324.1:0-11363 GCA_041180805.1 Planctomycetota bacterium | reverse complement strand
AAGCCGATGACCTTCATGAACTTAAGCGGGGCGTGTGTATCTGAGTTGGTGAAATTTTATCAGATTGAACCCGCGGATGTTCTTGTGATTTGTGATGATGTTAGCCTGCCTTTTGGGAAACTAAGGCTTCGGGCCGAAGGCGGACATGGTGGCCACAACGGATTGAAAGATATCCAAGCCAAAATGGGAACCCCTAACTACCCGAGACTTCGGGTTGGGGTGGGTGAAAAAAAGGGTAATGACCTTTCAAGCCATGTGCTTGGTCGGTTTGCCCCGGATGAAATGAAAGAGTTGGGGTCGGTGGTGGATGAGGCCGCGCAGGCCGCCGACTGTTGGGTCAGGGAGGGGATTCAAGTTTGTATGAATCGCTTCAACGGGCCCGCGAAATAAAAGGTTTTGGAATTTGACTGTTATAGAACAGGTGTAAAGATGTCAGCGAAAACGAATGTTTATGAATGCATGTTCATCCTGGACACTAACAAGGTGGCGGGAAATGTTTCCGAGCTTTCCACCCATGTGCGTGGGATACTGGAAAAGCACGGTGCGGAAATCGTTGTTGCCCGTCCATGGGATGACCGAAAGCTTTGCTATCCTGTGAAAGGCCAAAAGAAGGCACTTTATTATCTTGTTTACGCTAAAATTGTAGGCCCTAACATTGCCGCGATTGAGCATGATTGCCATCTAAGCGATTATGTGCTTCGCCACATGTTCGTAAAGATTGATCCAAAGTACCTTGACACCATGCTTGCTCTTGCCCAGGAAGACAGGCCTGTGGCTTTGCAGATGGCCCAGCAAGATGTTGCTGACGATATGTATGGCATGGGTGGTGATGATCGTGGAGGCCGCAGAGGCGGTGGTCGTCGCTTTGAGGGAAGAGACTAATTAAGTGGTTTGATGCTGCCAGGCTTGTATTCTGAAATGGAAAAGTTAGTCTGTTACGGAAGACAAAAGTAAAAGAGGTGAAGCCATGGCAAATTTGAACAAAGTAATGCTGATTGGAAGACTAACCAGGGATCCAGAGGTTAGGACCTTCAGCAACGGTGGAAAAGTAGCCAAGTTTGGTTTTGCGGTAAATAACCGAACCAAAAAAGGCGGTGAATGGACTGACGAGCCGGTTTATTTGGATTGCCAAGCCTTTAACCGCGGAGATTATGGCAAACTTGCAGACCGGGTTGAGCAATCGCTTTCCAAAGGAAAGCAAGTATACTTGGAAGGCCATTTGGTTTTGGAACAATGGACTTCCCAAAGTGGTGAGAAAAAGCAGGCGCTGAAGATTGTCGTGGATGCACTTCAGTTGCTTGATGGTAGAGGAGAAGGTGGCGAAGGTGGCAGGGAATACCGTCCGTCTTCCAGAAAGTCATCAGCCTCCTCTGGTGATGCTTACGAAGTGGGGTCTGATGAGTTTGGGGAAGAGTCTTCTGGAAGGCCATCTCCAAAAGAAGACGAGGAATTGCCCTTCTAATTAGCGGGCTATGGAGTTTTCAATGAGCGCAAATGTTGACTTGAAAAAGAAGAGAAGATCACCCGTTTTAAAGGGCAAGAATGGCGGTTTGCTTCTTGTTCTCACCCGCGATGTGGAACATGTTGGCAAGCAGGGTGAACTGGTTGAAGTGAAGCCAGGATATGGCCGTAATTACTTGCTGCCAAGAGGTCTTGCGACCATTCCAACCGAGCACAATATCCGGTTGCTTGAAAGATTCAAGGTTCGTCTGCAGCAGGCCCGTGATGCCCGCATGGCAGACCTTAAAGCAATGGCGGAGCAAATTGTTCGCCTTGGCGGTGTGAACATCGAATCCAAGGTGAATGTGGATGGTCACCTGTACGGTTCCGTAGGGGCGCCTGAAATTTCCAAGGCACTCAAGGCGAAGAATCTTAAGGTGGAAGAAGAAATGGTTCGCATTGAAGGTCTCATCAAGGAGACTGGTATTTATGCGATCAAGTTGAATCTTGGCTACGACATCGAAGCCGAACTCACGGTTGCGGTGATCCCAGGGAAATAGTTCAAAGGGGCCCTTTTCAAAAGGGCCCTGATTCTCTGAAGCCAACAGGCGGGGAGGATTCCCATGGCTTCTGATGCTCAATCTCGCACACTTCCTCAAAGTTTCGAATCCGAACGATCTGTTCTCGGTAGTATGCTCCGGGACAATTCCGTGATTGGTGATATCGTTCAGATCATCAACCACGAAAATTTTTACACCGATGCCCACCAGAAGATTTTCAAGGCGATGGTTTCCCTTTACGAGGAGGGCAAGCCGGTCGATACTGTGGTTTTGGCTGAATATCTAAAGCAACAAGACCAGATTGAAGATATTGGCGGCTATGGCGTTCTTGCGGAACTTTGGGATGCCGCTCCCACCGCAGCAAACGCAATCCACTACTCACATATCGTTCGTGACAGATCCATTGTCAGGTCGTTGATTCATGTTGGCACCGATATCCTTCGGGATGCTTATGATCAGATTTTGCCAGCTGATGAATTATTGCATCAAGCCACTGGCAAAATGCTTGAGGTTGCCGACAAAGGAATAACGGGCAAAGTGTATGGCATGGGAGATGTCCTTGCCGAGGCATTTGACCGCATCGACCAGCGGCATGCCAGGGGAGCCTCGTCGATTAGTGGAATCAGCACGGGCTTCAATGATTTGGATGAAATTACCGCGGGCCTGCAAAATAGTGAAATGGTAATCATAGCTGCCAGGCCTTCCGTGGGAAAAACGGCGTTTGCGTTGAATCTGGTGCGAAATATAGCGGTTGATGAGAAAACGCCGGTCTTGTTTTGCTCGCTGGAACAGTCCCGGGTTGAAATTGCCGAGCGACTTATGTGCTGTCAGGCTGGTGTGGATAGTCAAAAGTTGCGCAAGGGAACCATGAATGCGGAGGACATGGAAAGGCTGATCTCTGCAAGCGGTGCCCTGCGAGATGCTCAGCTTTTTATCGATGATTCCCCCGGACAGAGTATGTTGAGAATCGCCGCGAATGCCCGCAGATTGAAGCTTCGCAGTGACATTAAACTGGTGGTGATAGATTATCTTCAGCTAATCGAACCGGAAAACCGTCGTGATCCCCGGCAGGAACAGGTGGCCCAGATCAGCCGGCGCATCAAGGGACTGGCCCGTGAACTTTCCATACCCGTGGTGGCCTTGGCACAGGTAAACCGCTCCTCGGAAGATCGTCAGGATCACCGACCCAGGCTGTCTGACCTTCGTGAATCAGGAAGTATCGAGCAGGATGCCGATACTGTGATGTTGCTGCACCGGCCGGAAAGATTTGAACCCGGCCAGAATGATGGACTTATGTATGTGATCGTTGGCAAGCAGCGTAACGGTCCTGTTGGCGAAGTTGAATTATTCTTCAACAAGAACATCATGCGTTTTGAAAACTTTGCCGCTGGCACCCCCTTTGACAACTAACCTTTTGGAAAGAGGGCGCGCATTCATGCGAGTGGGAATTGGACACGATACCCATCGGCTTGAGGCTGGCCGAAAGCTTATACTGGGTGGAATTACTGTTGAATATTCCCGTGGACTAGCGGGCCATAGCGATGCAGACATTGTATTGCATGCGGTAACCGATGCTCTTCTTGGTGCCGCCGGGCTAGGCGATATTGGGGATGCCTTTCCGGATACAGATCCTGCTAACAAAGATGTAGACTCGGCATTGTTTTTAAACAGCGCAATGAGCAAGATAGGGGATCTGGGCTGGCGTCCGGTGAACTTGGATGTCATTATTTTTGCTCAGGAGCCAAAGTTGGGGCCGGTTAAGAGCAGGATTCGTGAAAACCTGGCTCGACTTCTTGGCTTGGAGGTTGCCTTGGTGAATGTTAAAGCCAAGACAGGGGAAAAAGTCGGGCACATTGGCAGGTCGGAAGCCATGAGTTGCCAGGCTGTGGTCCTATTGGAACGCAAACAGGAAAGTATTTGATCAGCAAAGGAATGTGCATGCAGATTAAAGTTTTCAACACCCTCACTCGCTTAAAGGAAGATTTTAAAACTGTAAAGCCGGGCAGGGTGGGTATGTATGTGTGCGGGCCCACAGTTTACAAGCCCAGCCATGTTGGCCACATGGTGGGGCCGGTGATTTTTGATACCATAAAGCGGTTTCTAACCTATCTTGGCTACGATGTCAGCTTTGTGGTGAACATTACCGATGTGGATGACAAGCTGATTGTGGAATCCAAAAAACAAAACACCACGGTCACCGAACTGGCAGAGAGGGTGACTGAGGATTACTTCGCAAACTTGAAAAAGTTGCAGGTAACCACCATCGATCACTTTCCTCGCGCAACGCATCACATTGGTGAAATCCTTTCCATGATCCAATCCCTGATTGACAAGGGATTTGCCTACGCTTCCAGCGGGGATGTGTACTTCGATGTTTCCAAGGATGAGGATTACGGCAAACTTTGTAACCGCGACCCCAATCAATTGGAGGCAGGCGCGAGAATCGAAGTGAGTGAACGTAAGCGAAATCCCGGTGATTTTGCGCTTTGGAAAGGTGCCAAACCTGGTGAGCCACAATGGGACAGCCCTTGGGGGCCTGGCAGGCCCGGCTGGCACATTGAGTGTTCGGCCATGAGCATGAAGCTTTTGGGTGAGTCCATTGATATTCACGGGGGCGGGTTGGATTTGCAGTTCCCCCACCATGAAAACGAACTGGCACAATCCGAATCTTTCTCCGGAAAGCCCTTTGCGAAGTTCTGGCTTCATAATGGTTTGATGAAGACCGGCGACAAGAAAATGTCCAAAAGCGAGGGGAATGAAATTGTAGTCACCGAGCTTTTGAAGAAGCATCACCCGGAAACCTTGCGTTACCTTCTGCTTAGTTCCCATTATCGCAGTCCGATCGAGTATAGCGAAGATCGGTTACAGGAACTGCGTCGTACCTTGGAAGCTTTCTACAGGTTTTGCGAACGCTTTCAAAGGGTTACAACCCAAAGCTTTTACACCCTGAAGGTGTCTCCCCGTTTTGAGCCCGCACCCTCGACGGCTTCTCCTTTTCTGCAATCAGTCCAGCAATTTAGAACCGGGATTCTGGAAAGCCTGGCAGACGATTTTAATACCGGGGCTTCGCTTGGAACTCTGCACGAGTTTTTGTCTGCTTTGAATCGTCACATTGATCAGGCCAAGTTGGAGACACCCCAGGGCGATGCAACCGCGAAGGATGAATTTCTGAAGGCAGCTTGCTTCTTCAAGGAAATTACTAATATCCTTGGATTGTTTCTTGAACCGCAGGTTGCGCAAGAGTCTTCCGCATCCAACAAAGCCTTGGAAGGTGTGATGCGTTTGCTGATAGACCTCCGTGCCGAAGCCAGAAAGGACAAGAATTTTGCCCTGGCCGACAGGATTCGCAAAGGACTTGCGGATTTAAACATCACCTTGGAAGACCGACAGGGTGAAACAGGCTGGCGAATTGGTTCCTAACACCGGAAAAAGCTTCATGCAGGATGCGGCTCCAAAAGTTAACAGGGTTCTTGGAATTGACCCGGGGCTGCGTGTCACCGGTTATGCTGTCATGGAACGCCATGGCGGTGAGATTCAATTGCTTGAGGCGGGAATTATCACTTCCAAAGCCCCTGGAAAAAGCTCGTTGCAAAAGCGCCTTGGCCTGATTCACGAGGGTATTACTGAAATTCTGAACCAGTTTAAACCGGGTGCCATGGCGGTTGAACAGCTTTTTGCCCATTACAAACATCCGCGGACTGCAATTCTAATGGGTCATGCCCGTGGGGTTATTCTTTTATGTGCGGCGCAGCACAACCTTGGCTTGACAAGTTTTAACCCGACACGAGTCAAGAAAACGCTGACAGGAAGCGGGCGCGCCTCCAAGCAGCAGGTGCAATATGCCATCCAGCGTGAACTGGGATTGCCAGGCTTGCCCGAACCGGCTGATGTGGCAGATGCCATGGCAATTGGTCTGGCGTTTCTCTATGCCCAAAAAATAGAAGGAAGAGAAATCGCATGATCACCAAAATCACTGGCCTGCTGAATACAGTTTCCGAGGATGATGCCAGAATTCAGGTGGGTGCTCTCGAATACCAGGTTTTGGTAACCGAACTTGTACGCCGACAGATACAGGGAAATGTTGGGCAGGAGATAAGCCTTCATACCATGCATTTTCTGGAAGGTAATCCGGTGCAACAGGGGAGAATGATCCCGAGGTTGCTGGGTTTCTTGCACGAGAACGACATGGCGTTTTTTGAGCTTTTTTGCACGGTGGATGGGATTGGTGTGAAAAAAGCCATCCGGGTGATTGCCATGCCGGTTCAACAGATAGCGGACGCCATACAAAGGTCGGATGTGAAGTGGCTTACCACCTTGCCGGGAATAGGTGCCGCCATGGCGGAAAAAATAGTGGCTGGCCTTAGGAAAAAGGTCGCTCCATTTGCCCTGGCGGTTTCGGAAATAGGCGATGGAAAAACAGGCAAACCCGCTGTTCAGGATCGAATTTTCGCGGATGTCTTCAATGCCTTGATGGCACTGGGGTTGGGGCCGTCCGAGGCTAGAAACCGTGTCGATCAGTTGATTGCCTCGGGTAAAGTTCCCGCTTCGGTTGAGGAAGCGATAACAACCGTCTTCAAGGGGTAATCTATCATGGCCAGGCAACCCATAGTTCAACAGAATACCATGTCGGAAGGGAAAGAAAGGGATGCCGCCCTGAGACCACGGTGGCTCAAGGAAGTGATTGGACAGAAAGCGGTTGTCCAAAGACTTCAGATTGTTCTGAATGCATGCCGGAAACTCAAAGAACCGATGTCCCACCTTCTTTTGGATGGCCCTCCAGGCCTTGGAAAGACCACCTTTGCAACGGTAATGCCGAATGAATTGGGCACAAGCTTGCAAATGACTTCGGGGCCGGCCTTAACCAAGCCAGCTGATCTTTTACCGTTTCTTACCAACCTTGAGGAAGGTTCCATTCTGTTTATTGATGAAATCCATCGACTTCCTAGGACGGTGGAGGAGTTCATTTACCCAGCCATGGAAGATTTCAGGGTCGATATTGTTCTGGGGGAGGGAATGAACGCCCGAACCATCAGCCTGAAATTAAAAAGATTTACCCTCATTGGCGCCACTACCCGAAGTGGCATGCTTTCAAGCCCCATGAGGGACCGCTTTAAGATGCATGAACACCTTGAATTTTACACTCCGGAAGAGCTGGCCCAAATCGTTTCGATTAATGCCAATAAGTTAGAAACGAAATTAAGTGATGAAGCGGCGAAGGAGATAGCCATTCGGTCCCGAGGAACCCCAAGAATTGCCAATTCCCGCCTTTGGTGGTCCAGGCATTATGCCGCCAGCGAAGGGAATGGCGAAATAGACCTAAAAACAGCCAAGGCTGCCCTGGAAATGGCAGAGGTTGACCGGGCAGGCCTCGATAAACAAGACAGAAGGTATTTGGAGACTATTGTTGGCGTGTTTGCGGGTGGGCCCGTGGGGGTGGAGGCCCTTAGTGCCACCATGAACCTGCCAACCGATACATTGAGCGATGAAATTGAACCATTTTTGTTGAGGGAGCAGTTTCTTATCCGAACTCCCAGAGGAAGAGTTGCCAGTTTGAAAGCATACCAGCACCTTGGTAAACCAGCACCCGCTGCCGACAAAATGGGCGAAATAGAAGATATGCAAGGCAAGCTCTTTGAGTGATACTGTACAAATGCTCAAAAGTTGTAGCAATTGTGTGGATTTTTCTAGTCATTCGTTCAGGACCAAATAAAATTTTCGTATCCTGTTGTGGTAATTGGAGTAAAGATAGTTTTTACTATCACACTATTCTTGCTCGTTGCCTTCAGGCTGTAGATTCTCAAACAAGGGTTTGAGACTATTTGATTGGTTATGTGAGATCGATTATGCCAAGAACAATCACCCTCCTTTTTCGAAGAGATCCTTCCAAAGATCGAATTGATGAAAAGGTAGCCTTTGAAGGTTATGACATTCTTTGGCCAGATGGTGAGCCAGCCAAATTAGCTATAGATGCTTTGTGCAAGCATGGTCAAAGGTTATTTGGCCTGGGTAAATATCTTAAAGACTGTAATGAAAAACTTATCGATATGAAGTTCTATCCCCTCAACGCCAGGGAAGACTCCCTTACCAGGATTCCGGGCCACAGGGTTCGCAGATTCTATCTTCACAAGCAGGGAAATAGTGGCAGGGTTCATTTTCTGGATGGCACCCCCACCTCTATTATTTGCGAAATTGGCAGAGATGAACCCGAAGTGATTGAATGGCTTGGTTTGGAAGCGATGGAAGAAAACGGCATCCAATGGTTTGATTTGGCAGCCTCTCCATCCGAATCCGATTTCAGGGCTGATGATGAAGCCAAGAAATCTGTTTCAGACAAGGCGATTGGCATTTCTCAGGGTTATTGGAACAAATCTGTTCCTCAAACCAGTTTGCATTCCTAGGCTTATCCGCCTATTGCGTGCATTGTTCTCAGTGGTTTAACAAACCTGCTGCTGTTTATTTCATGACCTTCCCACTTGGCCCATATATTTGACTGGATAAGGCCTTTAATAGCCTCCTGATTAATGCTGGGTCGCAGGTAAGGCTTGATATCTGTTTCATCCAGCGAGAAAAGGCAGTTTCTAAGCTTTCCCTCGGCGGTAAGTCTTATGCGGTTGCATTGCTTGCAAAATGGCCTTGATACCGATGCAATTATGCCGACTTTCCCTTTGCCATCCGCATATTCAAATTCCATCGCGGGGGCTTTGGGATCATAGGTGGAAGATGGGTTTAAAGACCCAAATGCTTCTTCAAGCTTGGCTAGAATCTCATGGGCAAGGAATACCTTTTCGCGTTCCCATGGATTGGCTCCTATGGGCATATACTCGATAAAACGGATTTCCAGTCCTTTACCGCGGGCGAATGAAGCCAGTTCAACCACTTCGTCTTCGGTGAAGTCTTTCATGCTGATGGAGTTCAGCTTTACCTGAAAACCGGCTACAAGGGCTTTATCCAACCCTTGTAGAACTAATTCCAGGCCATCCCTGCGGCATATTTCCCGGAATCTGTCCTTGCGTAGCGTATCCAGGCTTACTGTAATACGGTTCAATCCGGCAGCTTTTAATTCTCTGGCCTGTTCCCTGAGTAAAAGTCCATTTGTGGTTAGGCTTAAATCCTTTAGTTCGTGAATTTGTGCCAATTGGTTAACGAGTGAAAATAGGTTTTTCCTTAAAAGGGGTTCGCCACCTGTCAGGCGAATTTTATCGATACCCATTCCCACAGCCACCCTGGCAAATTCAGTTATCTCCTCAAAGGTGAGAAGTTCGTCCCGGTCGAGAAACTCCACTTCCTCTGGCATGCAATAAACACAGCGAAGATTGCAACGGTCTGTGACACTGATGCGCAAATTATTGTGGAACCTGCCATAAGAATCCACCAATGGAAAACCATCGGGATTGTTGTTTGTCAAATTAGGTACAGCTTTATCCATGGCTATTCAGGGTGGGTCCAATTCGATTTACCATCCGGACGATTTTCTTTTTTCCAGATGGGTACATGTTTTTTAAGTTCTTCCATGACATACTGGCAGGCTTGAAAAGCCTCGGTTCGATGAGCACTGGACGCGCAAACAGCCACGCTGGTTTCTCCAAGTTCCAGATGTCCCAATCGGTGCACAAGGGCGATTTTTCCCACACTCCACAGGCTTTTAGCTTTTTGACAAATCTCTTCCATGCATTTTATTGCCATGGGTTCGTAAGCTTGGTAATCAAGGGATTGCGATGGCATTCCATCGGAAAAATCCCTTACGGTTCCAAGAAACAATACCACTGCGCCATATTGATGGTTTCTGCAAAATTCCAGCAGCTTTTCATGTTCAATGGTTTGGTGGGTTATCTCAATCATGGTTTATCCGCCGCTTACAGGCGGCACTACCGCAATCACATCGTTTTCACAGATCTTTTGGTCCCAGTCCGCAAAAGATGCATTAATTGCAAATCTGGAGCTTGAAATTATTTTAGAAAGCTCCGGGTGATTTTTTAGAAGAAGCGATCGCAATTCGCCGGAAGAGCATTCATCTGGAATATCCATATCCAGTTCTTCCTTTCCCATGATTTCGCGAACTGAGGCAAAAAACAATATTCTGATTTTTATTAATCTATTACCGGCGGGCATTTTCGATTCTCTTCTTCAAAGAGGGCATCAGGTCATAGGCCGCAGCCAGTATTTGTGCCGGGTGAAAAGTTCCTTTGGAAGAGCCGAACTCCATCTGCATTTTGCAGGAACTACAGGAAGTTAAGCCTATCGAATTCGAGGATTTCGCCAGGGCTTCCAGCATCGGCTTGCCAATTTTCAGGGAAAGTTCCAGATTATGGGCTGAAAGTCCAAAGGTCCCCGCCATCCCCGAGCAGGAATCCGGAAGGTTTTCAAATTCCACGCCAGGTATTTCCTGATAAAGGAAATCCAAGCTGTTTGTATTGCCCAGCGCTTTTTCATGACATGGAATATGACTGAACAACCTGGCGTTCAGTCTTTTGAAATCTGTTTTCAGTAAACCTTCCTGATACAAATTCCCCACATAAGAGGTGAAACTTTTAATCTGTGAGCAAACCAATTCAATATCCGGGTCGTCCAAAATACGCCTGGCATCTTGCGTAAAGAATATGGCGCTGGTGGGTTCCAGGCATACGATTGGAAATCCCTCTCTGGCCAGATCGGCAAAAGCCCTCAGATTGTTTCGCAATGATTTTCCGGCATATTCCAGATCACCCTGTGCCAGGGCGGCCATGCCGCATCCAGATTGGTTTTCAGGGACAAATACCTCGATCCCGTTGTGGTGTAGAACCTCAACGGCAGCTTCCGCAATGGAGGGGTCGTTGTAATTTCCATAGGCATCCACGAATAATGCCACTCTGTTTTTTGCGAATAATGGTTTGTTGGTCCAGCCTCGCTTTTTGGCGATCTTCAAAAATGAACTTCTGGCAAAAGGCTGGATCTTCCTTTTTCTTGAGATTCCAAAGGCTTTTTCCATAACCCACCTGGCAATGGGATTGCCAAGGATCCAGTTGGAAAAGGGTGCCAGCTTGCTGCCAGTACCTGCCAGCTTTTCGGCCCGGGAAAGAAACCATTGCAATCGGTTCATTCCATGGGTTTCGGTGTGAGCCACTTTGGCATCTAGCATTAATCCTGGTACGTCGACATGGCTGGGACATCCTTGCAAGCACATTTTGCAGCCAAAGCATTGTTCTGCAATCTCGTGCATTTCCTCGGAGGTGTACGCTGTCGATTTTCCAGATTGATGCAAGAATTGTCCAAGATTTACCATGGCTCGCGGAGAGGATGTTTCGGTGTTTTTTGCCTTGTGCACCGGGCACATTCTCTGATCTAAAGAATGAGTCTTGCATGCTCCGCAACCATTGCATCGAAAAG
>JBEGQX010000323.1:0-15951 GCA_041180805.1 Planctomycetota bacterium | reverse complement strand
CAGGCTTTGAAACACCTTCACCACTCACCACAACTTTGCCACCTTCAATCACCGCGGTTGCGGGAACAAACTTTTTGTCCTCCCCAGCAATGGTAAAGAAGGATAATGGCTTGCCATCCCTTGCGACCAAGCCGCCTCCAACATGGTCAAACTCAATGTGAACCTTGTTGCCGGAAACCTGCATAGACTTGTACAAGGGGCCGGAGTAGACCAGAACAGGCTTGTTGTATGTTTTTGCCAAAGCCCACAAAGCCAGTCGTTTGCCTACATCCTGCTTGTTCTTTGGATGAATATCCTTCAGGGCGGTAATATCCACGGTAACCGCCATGCCGGTATTTGGAATCTTCAATGTGGCGGCCTGTGCTTCCCAAATGTAAGGAAGACCGGAAGTGGCAGGTTTGCCGTTCTCCATCTGCTTGTTGTAATCAAACGGAGCCAACTGCACAAAGTAGAAAGGCATGGACTCATCATTCCAAAGCTTGCGCCAACCATTGATGAGAGCCTTCATCTTTTCGAAATAAAGCATGCCCTCGCCGTTGTTGGATTCACCCTGATACCAAAGTGCGCCACGAATCGCATATGGAACCAGAGGCGAAATCATGCCGTTGTAAAGGGCCAAAGGGGTCTGATGATTGATGACACCCTTGTCGTTCTTAGTTGGAAAAGTTGCCAGCTTGTCGGAAATATCTTTTAAAGCTGGAACGCTTTTAAAACCATCCGGGGTTGTCCAGGGTTCAATGCGTGTACCACCCCAGTTGGAACCAATCAGGCCAATTGGAACATCCAATTCCTTTTGAAGGTTCAATGCAAAATAATAGCCCACTGCGGTAAATCCACCAGCAACTTGCGGAGTGCAAACCTGCCAACCATTGGTGTTAACATCGCTTTGTGGCTTGTCAGCGGGAACATGCGGAATCTTGATATGGCGAATTTTAGGATGATTGGCCTTTTCGATTTCCTCCTTGGGGTTTGCGGATGCGGATACTGACCATTCCATATTGGACTGGCCAGAGCAAAGCCAAACCTCGCCAAAAAGCACATCGGAAAAATTGACCGTGGAACTGCCTTGAACGGTAACCTTGTAAGGACCGCCAGCCTTCATGGCGGGAAGCTTTACCGACCACTTGCCATCTTTGTCAGCTTTTGCGCTTGCTGATTTTTCACCGATGGAAACCTTGACCTCTGCACCGGGGTTATCCCAACCCCAAAATGGAACCTCGCGATCACGCTGCAGCACCATATGATCACTAAATACCTTGGGAAGCTTGACATCGGCACTTGCCTGCCCAACCAGCCCAAGACAGGCAACACCTGCTGCCAAAAACCACTTTCGAATACCCATGAAAAACTCCTACTGAAATGGAAACAAAACATAAAGGTGGGATTCAACAGTCTACGATTCTAATCGTTTGAACTTCCATTTCCATAGTCTGCATGGCGGTTCTCATGATTTTTAAAGGATTCCAGGTGGTTTTCACTCGGCAATCGCAGCCTGAATGGTGAACAAAAACTTTTCCGGATCGCTCCCACGCAGTTGCAATATACCGCGGATTCTGATCTGTTCCCGGGAGATGCGCAAAATCTTCTCATTGGCCATCTCCACATATACCATGCCGTTGAGGGCTGGCATTTCGCAATACCAGCAGCCTACCGGGTTTTCCAAAAGCAGGAACACATTGGATTCGGAATCTTCTCCCACCGGTTGCATGAATCCATCGAGTGTTACCTTTTTGCCTTCCAACTGGCGTATGTATTCCGGATATGCGGGAACTCCCTTTTTTCCAATTTGAGTTTGGGAAAGTACAAACCACGGCAGAGCGTTCCATCCCTCTACATTCACCTTGGGCAACCCAATATTCCAACTTTCCTGTTTCAAAGGCCTTAAAGACCTGAACACGGGCTGGCCCTTGTGTTCTTCGTGCAGCTTTTTGGTTTCCGCTAGATCTTTTTCGGAAGTCTGTTTCAGTGTGCCACGCAATTTAAGCAATTCCGTGTCACGGATCCCGAACTCGGTAACACAACCATCGGTGATGGAGATAGCGATATCGGGCTGATTGGTTTTTGCGGCTAAAAACGCAAACTGGGCCAGCAATCTTCCATCGGCAACCAGCCACAACCCCACTAACTGGGCTTCACCCAAGTAATTTTTGGCAAGAATCTTCTGTGCCCATTGAAAGTATTTTTCAGAAGATTTCCAAGACTCCGCCTTGGTTTCCAGCATCCAATCTAGAACTAGTTGCTCTGCCGCAAGAAAAGCCCCAGGTGCAAGCTTCACCACCTGCTGCATTTGGGCGATGGCCTTTTCCTGTTCCCCGGAAAGAAACCAAGCTGTGGCCAGGTTTGATAAAATCCGAAATTGGGCTGGGAATACCCTGTCACCCAGGCGCAATACTTCCACGGCGCGAGCATAATTTCCCAATCTGATATACAGGGCCCCCAGGTCGGCAAAATCGACCGGTTGCGACTGCCTCATTTCCAACAGCTTTTCGAGCCTGGCTAAATCACTCTCGTAAGACTTTCGAAGTTCATTTCTTGATTGTTCCTTGGGTAATTTAATTGCAAGCTGCCTTAAAAAACGCTGATCAGGCAAAAAACCCCTCCATTGCGAAGGCAAGTCAGCGAATTGTTCCTTGGAATAATGGACACCCGCAGAAACTTCCGAGAGGCAACAAAAGCCTTTCACAACAAAAACAATCGCAAAAAAGAACCAGGGTCGCATTCCAAGTATTCCCGTTAAACAGCAATTTTGATCAGGAAAAGCCCGTTCATAAAAGTTATTCTTATGGTAGTTCAGAACCCGCCGGGAATGAATCAACAAATACTTTTTCAGGAACAAATAATGAATCTGTTGATATTATTGGGGGCTTTTTTGCCAAGCAATGAAACGGTGATCAAGGGAGAGGATTTCAAGCTTAAGAATGTTGAAATCAAGTTGGAAATCCTTCAGGCCCAGGATGTCAAAATCAAATCCGGGGATCGCTTAAAAATCCAGCTTCCCGCAAATAGTGGCACTGGGTACACCTGGCAATTGATGGGGCAGGAATTCGGACCGCTTACGCTCAAGCAAGCAGGAACTCTTCCCAACAAAAAATCTATGCCCGGCGCAAGAGAAGTTCATGAATTCGAATTTACAACCAACCAGATCGGTAAAGGAATGACCAGCCAGGTTGTGCTGATTTTTAACCTGCGTCGATCTTTCGAGGGTGTTGGCGAAAAATTTCATCAGGTTCGAGTTTTGGTAGGCGAATAATAATCAGTTACTAAGAAAACAAAATCTTTTAAAGGACCCTGCCATGACCCATGAACAGCTTGATCATCTAAAGAAATTGGTTTTGGAATCCGGCCCTGCCAGGGCAATAGAAACTCTATGCACAGAACTTGAAGCAAAAGCGGATTACAACAAGCTGTTCTATGCATTAATCATGAAAGCCAGGCAAAGTATGGGCCTTTGCGTGGTTCCCACGGCTCCAACCGATGAGATTCCCCGCGAAAAACATGATGAGTTTGAGGAAGTCATTCGCAATTCTGCCAGACGATGTGCGGATTTACACCTAGCCAGGAATGACCTCGAACAGGCCTGGAACTTTTACAAGATGATTGGTGAAACCGAACCCATCAAGAGCGTGATCGACAATTTAGACCCCAAGCCAGAGGATGACCTTGAAGTTGCAATCCGTTTGGCATTTTATGAAGGCCTGAACATGGCCCGGGGTTACGAATGGATTCTTGAACGCTACGGACTTTGCAATGCCATAACCACCCTTACCAGCCAGGATTTCTCGCACATGCCCGCGGTAAGAGAACATTGCCTGCAAAAATTAATCGAGGCGCTATATACCGAACTAGCCCTGCGACTTCGTGGTGAAATTGAACATCGCGAAGGCAACACCAAAAGCATCGATTCGATTCCGGTTGGCAAACCGGGCGAGGTGGTTGAACTTATCAAAGGGCGGGAATGGTTATTTGCCGAGGATGGTTATCATATCGACCTTTCCCATCTCAGCTCCACTGTTCAAATGAGCATTCACTTAGCACCTTGCGAGGCGTTGGATCGTGCCATCGAATTTTGCGAGTATGGTAAAAAACTTTCGGGAAGGTTCTTGGGAAGAAGTGAACCGCCTTTTGAAAATCTGTACGAAGGCTATCAATGCTACCTGGAAATAATTAAAGGAAAAGATGTCGAAAAGAATCTGGATTACTTCCGGCAAAAGGCAAAGGAAAACGAAGAAAACGGCAGCAGTTACCCAGCCGAAATTCTGTTGCAGATTCTGGAACGCATAGGACACGAAAAAGAAGCATTACAGTTGGCAGGAAAAACCCTGAACGCATCTGGTTTGTATGGCATGTGCCGTAAAGTTGGTGATTACAGTAGTATGGAAAAGGCTGCCCGCACCCAGGAAGACCCCATCCATTTTCTATCAGCGGTCATAGAAAACGCAAAAGCCATGCAAAAACAGGCTTAAGTTGAGCTTTTCATACTCAAAAGTGCTTGCAAACCCCTAAAAATTCGCCCAAAATAGGCTTATATAAGTCTATCCCACCAGAACTGGGCGTTTTTACTTGGGTTTATTATTTCATGAACTACTTTAACCGCAAATTCATAGCAAAACTTGTTTTCTGCACATTTACAGTGCTTCAAATGCTTAAAGTTTCCGCAAAAGCAGATGAAGCCAAGAACATGGAATTTTTCGAGAAAAAAGTCCGGCCCCTGCTTCTGGAGCATTGTTCGAAATGCCATAGCTCACAGGAAAAGAAAACCAAAGGCGGACTGGATTTGGATACCAGAGAATCCACCTTGCAAGGTGGCGAAACCAAGCCTGCTATTGTCCCAGGCAAACCATCAGAAAGCTTGTTGATTCAATCGATCGGTTACAATAGCGACCTAAAAATGCCTCCCAAGGGCAAACTTCCTGACCAAGCTATAGCAGATCTCACCGAATGGGTAAAAATGGGTGCCCCGGACCCAAGGACTAAAACGGCTGCCAAAAAGAATTCAAATGGCAATAACTTAAATACTGCCGATTGGTGGTCCTTTCAGCCGGTAAAAAAAGAGTTTCCCTTGCTGGCAAACCTGCCCAAGTCAACCAACCCGATCGATCATTTCATTCATGAAAAATTAAAAGGTGCAGGGATTACTCCGGCAAAGGAAGCCAGCAGAACTGTTTTAATCCGCAGGCTGTATTTGGACTTGGTTGGATTGCCACCATCCCCCGAAAGGATTTTAGCATTCGAAAACGATTCCTCCGCCAATGCCTATGAAAAACTTGTGGATGAACTTTTACAGTCGCCGCATTTCGGGGAGCGCTGGGCACGTCATTGGTTGGATGTGGTTAGATTTGCGCAGTCGAGCGGTGGAGGTAGAACAGCCGTTTTCCCCGATGCCTGGCGTTACCGCGATTATGTGATCCAGAGTTTTCAAAAAGATAAATCCTTCCAAAACTTCATTCACGAACAAATAGCCGGCGATCTGTTGGATGCAAAAACCAACTCAGAACGAGAAGCTAATCTGGTCGCCACCGGTTTTCTGGCCATGGGTCCGACTAATTTTGAAAGACAAGACAAAAAGATTCTTGAAATGGACGTTGTGGACGAACAATTGGACACTATTGGCAAAGCGTTCATGGGAATGACCATTGGCTGTTCCCGCTGCCATGATCATAAATTCGATCCCATTCCCACCAGGGATTACTATTCCATGGCAGGAATATTCAAAAGCACCAAGACATTAATCCATGACAACGTTTCTCGCTGGGTAGATCGCCAGCTTCCAATGGATCCGGAATCCGAAAAGAGACTTGCGGATCACAACAACTCGATTACCAAATTGGAGCAGCAAATCAAGGCCGCGAAAGGTGGCAAGCCGTCGAAAGCCAAAATCCTGGCTCTTGCGGAAATTGATGGAATCGTGGTGGATGACAGCCAGGCTAAAAAGGTTGGCAACTGGACGATTTCCACCTTCAAAAATCATTTCATTGGCGAAGGCTACAGCCACGATGACAATGCTGATAAAGGCGAAAAAACCATTTGTTTTACCCCGGAAATCAAGACTGCCGGAAAATACGATGTTTATCTTGCATATGTGGAAGGAACAAACCGTGCGGAAAATGTCCCTGTTACCATCTTCCACGCGGAGGGCGAAAAGGTTGTCCACGTGAATATGCAAAAGGCACCCGAAATTGACGGTCGCTTTATTCATCTGGGTCAATTTAAGTTTGAAAATTCCGGTCAGGGATTTGTGCTTGTCTCCAATACTGGCACCAAGGGCCATGTGATTGCGGATGCCGTTCAGTTTTTACCGGCTGACCAAAATAATAAAGTGGCCAAATCGATCAAGTTAGCCCCGGAATCAAAGTCTGATCTCAAAAAACTTGAGGATCAGCTTAAGGAACTTAAATCAAAGTCCCCTGCAAAAGTGGTTGCCATGGGTGTGGAAGAAGAAAAGAAAATAGGTGACATTAATATTCATATCAGGGGCAATGTTCATACCCCTGGTGCGATTGCCCCAAGGGGATTCATTCAGGCGGTTAAAGTTCAAAACCCGCCCAAAATCCCCGATAACCAAAGTGGCAGAAAAGAATTCGCCCAATGGCTTGGTGATTCCACCAATTCACTCACACACCGTGTCTATGTAAACCGGGTTTGGCACTGGCTTTTTGGTTCGGGTCTTGTGCGGACTACTGATAATTTTGGAACCACTGGCGAAGTACCATCTCACCCAGAACTTTTAGACTTCCTTACCACGGAATTTATTCGAACCAACTTTTCCACCAAGACACTTATTCGCTTGTTGGTTACCAGCAACACTTACCGTCAGTCTTCGGAAAATGCTTCTGCGGATATTGACACCGACAATAGATTTTTTGGAAAAATGAACCGCAAAAGACTTGAAGCGGAAGCGATTCGTGATTCCATCCTGTTGGCTTCCAACCGCCTGGACCTGACCAATGGCGGTGCCAATATGCCCGCCAATCTATCCACGGAATATGGCTACAAATTCACAGACACCCGTAGAAGCATATATACCCCGGTCTTTAGAAATACACTGCCGGAACTCTTTGAGGTTTTTGATTTCCCTGATCCTAATTTGGTGATCGGCAAACGAAATGTAAGTACTATTGCACCTCAAGCGCTTTATTTGATGAATAATCCGTTTGTCATCGCGGAAAGCCAGGCAGCAGCCAAAGAACTGCTTAAAATCACCGATTTTAATGATTATCAGCGGGCAGAACGAATGTATTTGGTGGTGCTGGGTCGTCATCCCAACGATCAGGAAAAGGAAAAAATCCTCAAGTTTCTTGCTTCCGATGGTAAAAGATCATCTCAGGAAAGTTGGGCCCTGCTATTTCAGGCAATGTTCAGCACCCTGGATTTCCGATATTATCATTAAGCAATGAATAGCCATTCATGTAATGGAGTGAAGCATGTTCAGCAGAAGAAAATTCATGGAAGCCACCTCCTGTGGTTTTGGGCACCTAGCATTAATGGGTCTGGCTGGTAAAAATGCCCATGCTTCTTCTGCCCCACTTGCACCCAAAAAGACTCATCATACACCCAAGGCAAAACGCATCATCTTTCTCTTTATGCAAGGTGGTGTCAGCCAGGTGGATTCGTTCGATTACAAACCCCTTCTTGAAAAAAAGGATGGGGCCGCCGAGGAGTTTCGTGACGCTAGGGTTCTGGCCAAAACTGGAAATGTCACCAAGCATCGCGTGATGAAATCACTTTGGAAACACAATCAATACGGCCAGTCCGGAAGATATGTAAGCGACCTGTTCCCCAAGATAGCCCAGCATGCCGATGATCTTTGCATGTTGCATGGAATGCGCACTGAAGGGGTAGCCCACGGACCATCCACCCTGTTTTTGCATACGGGATCAATCAACCTAATCAGGCCTTCCATGGGTAGTTGGGTTACCTATGGTCTTGGCACCGAAAACCAAAACTTGCCCGGCTTTGTCACATTAAGCCCATCCATGGGAAATGGTGGCCCCAGAAATTTCAGCAATGCTTTTCTTCCCACCATTTTCCAGGGAACTGCCGTGGGAAGGGCAGGGATCTCCGCCAAAGATTCGACCATCAAGAATCTTTACCATCCAAGCATGACCATAGGCCAGCAGGAAAAATATCTGGACATGCTAAGAGAGCTTAATGCGGTTCAGGCTGCAAGCAAACCGGGCGACCGGGAATATGAAGCTGCCTTGAATTCCTATGAACTCGCCTGGCGGATGCAAAATTTTGCCCCGGAGGTTCTAGATATCTCCAGGGAATCCAAGCAAACCCTGAAAATGTACGGGATTGGTGAGCAAGCCACGGACAACTACGGACGCCTATGCCTGATGGCCCGCAGGCTGGCAGAATCTGATGTTCGTTACATTCAAGTGAATTACGGGGATAACACCAATAATCCAGCATGGGACCAGCACTCTGATATGCCAAAGCATGCAACCCATGCCCGCGCGGTAGACCAGCCGATAGCGGCACTTCTTTACGACCTTAAACAGCGAGGTCTTTTGGAAGACACCATTGTTTGGTGGGGTGGTGAATTTGGCCGCACGCCATATGCTCAATCCAATGGCACAGGTCGCGATCATAATCCCAATGGCTTTACCATCTGGCTTGCAGGTGGCGGGGTAAAAGCTGGCTATGCCCACGGGGCAACGGACGAATTTGGATTTAATGCGATTGATGGCTGCGTTCACATGCATGATCTGCACGCTACGTTGCTACATCTGCTGGGATTAAATCACGAAAAGGTAACCTTCCGTCTGGACGGCCGTGATTTCCGCCTGACTGACGTCCATGGCAATGTCATTCACGATATCATTGCGTAACTTGCTTTAGAAATGGTTTCAAAAATAAAAACTCCAAAATTTTCCGGCAACCGGAGAGAAGCCAAAGTCACGCTGATTAAGCCATGCCAAAAACTCTTCAACCTCCATCGGGTCTTTTAAAAAGAATCTCGCACTTGAGGCATCCTCCAGTCCGACCCTGATACCGATACCATCTTTTAGGGAGGAAAAAACATCCTCGTCAGTTTCATCATCCCCAAGATATACTTTTCCGATATTAGACCCACCACCGGTTTGGCTGGCAATCCATGAAAATGCCGTAAATTTATTAGTTTCAACATGGGGATAAATTTCAAAAAGACATTTGCCAGTTTTTATCACCACATCACCCAATTCCGAAGCAATTACTTTTAATGCAAAATGCAAATCTGGCACGCGCAATGGTTCAATGTTTCTGTAATGAATTGCAAAAGAAAGAACCTTATCTTCCATGAAGATCCCGGGAAATTTGCTCAACAAACCTTGGCAAAGACCAAAAGCCTTTTCAACAACACGTTGTTTTTGCAAGGCTTTTACATCTATTTTCCTTAAACCTGGTCCTCTGATATCCAAGCCATGATTTCCAACATACACAATGTCGGCCAGACCAATCTTTTCAATTAAATCATCAAGCGATCTTCCACTAATAACCGCAATCGTAATATTTTCCCTTTTCGAAAGGTCGTCAAGTAATTCCCTGATTTTATTTTCCATAAAAACGAATGATGGAATATTTTGAATTGGCACCAGGGTGCCATCAAAATCAAGTCCCAACAACAAATGTGATCTTGGGCAAATATAGTCTGCAATATCGCAAAGATTCTCCAAGGCATTCTTTTTCATATCGAAGTCTCCAACTCCTGAACTTCAACCTTAAGCAATGCTGAGAATATTTTTCCCGCCCATCGAAAAATGTTATTGTGAGCAACAGTTTCCCTAAGAATGTGCATTCTTCTTTTTCTTTCATTTTCCGGCATCGTTAAGGCGTTAAAAATCGCCTCTGAAATTTCCTGAATCGAGAAGGGATTAACCAGCAATGCGGATGTAAACTCCCTAGCTGCCCCAGTGAACTGGCTTAAAATCAAAACACCATCATTGTCGGAACGGCTGGCCACAAATTCTTTTGCCACCAGATTTAGCCCATCGTGAAGCGAAGTCACCAGACAAAATTGGCTTAATCTATGAAACGCCATCAACTCAATCTGGTTGTAATGTCCTTTCAAAAAAAGAACTGGCTTCCAGGAATTTTTTTGCCATTTCCAATTTATTTCCTCCACGAGGTTGTCGATCTGATCCTCAAGGTTTCTGTACTGATCAATGTGGGATCTGCTGGGGACACCGATCTGAATAAATGTGAATCGTTCCGCATATTCCGGATGGTTTTCCAGAAAATGCCTGACTGCCAGCAACCTTTCAGGGATTCCCTTTGTGTAATCAATTCTGTCGATGCCAATGCCTACAATTTGCCCTTTCAACTCAAAATCATGCAAAAGTTTTTCCATGTACTTTTCTACGGGTAAACTATTAGCATCCGTCTCGTGTTGTTCAGAATCTATGCTTATGGGAAAAGGACGCACAACGGTGGTCTTACCATTCCTGGTTATCTCGAATCTTTCGTGGTCAACTTTTGCTTCTATTCCACGATCAATGGTTTCCAAAAAATTAAGGCAATGATGCCTAATATGAAAACCAAGCAAATCATTTCCCAAAAGACCTTCCAGCAGTTTTTCTTTCCAGGGAAATGCCCTGAATGTTTCACGGTTTGGCCATGGAATATGCCAAAATTGGCCCACAATTAAATTCGGATTTCGGTCTTTAAGAATTTTTGGGAGCAGCGCCAAATGATAATCTTGAATAAATACAAATGTTGGCCTGTCGTCTAATTCTTCAATGACGGCATCAGCAAACAAAGCATTAACTTTTTGGTAAATTTCCCAATGATTGGGATCAAATTTTGGCCTGGTAAAAGTTATATGACATAAAGGCCACAAACTCTCGTTGGAAAGGCCGTAATAATAACCTTCCTCCTGCTCTTTGGTCAGCCAAACCCTGCGTAGTTTGTATTTAGGGTTGTCCTGGGGAACCATGATGCTATCATCCGGACCTACAGTAGATTTGTCGGCATCTCCACTTCCATGGGCAACCCAAGTGCCCCCGCAAACCTTTAATACCGGGTCCAAGGCCGTAACCATTCCACTTGCCGGGGCAATACATTCAATCCTGCCATTATGGTGCCTGTGAATGTAAGGTTCACGGTTTGAAACAATGATGATATTGCAGTCTTTGAATCTGCTGTTAATCAGGTCAATAAGAGAATCGCTATTCCACATTTAGATCCCCAATTTTGTAATTTTGGGGTTTTAACATTACTTTAATTTTAGTACAAATAGAACTTATCTAACCAAACCATAGAAAAAAACTATGACTAATCTCAACTACCAACATCTTTATTATTTTTGGGAAGTCGCCAAGCATGGGGGCATTACCAAGGCTTGTGAAAAACTTCTACTTGCACAACCAACTGTAAGTGCACAACTAAAACAGTTCTCCAAATCCATAGGGCTTGAATTATTTAAAAGAAATGGCAGAAATCTTGTTCTTTCTGAAGATGGAAAAATGGTTTTCGAATACGCATCGAAAATATTTTCACTGGGAAATAATTTAAGACAAAAAATCCAGTTGGGGGAAAAGGCCTCCAACACCACCATAAGAATTGGAATAGCTGATGTTCTTCCAAGAGAACTGGTTTTTAGCCTGATCAATCCTTTAATGGCTGACGGTTTGAATATTTTTCTACAGTGCCATGACGATGAAACACACGCATTACTTGGAAAATTAGCTTTGGGAGAATTGGATATAGTAATTTCCGATGTGCCAGTAAATCCTTTTATCAAGGTTAAATCTTACAACCATATAATTGGTGAAAGTCCTGTGACTTTCATAGGGTCCTACCAATTAGTGGCAAGATTTAAACCTGGTTTTCCAGAATCGCTGGCTAAGGCACCCTTTTTAATGCCCATGAAAGGGACATCCTTAAGACAAATACTTGACAATTGGTTTGATGAAAACAATATAATCCCGAACATAGTCGCCGAATTGGCAGATATAGATCTTTTTGAAGATTTTGGGAAATCGGGTAAAGGATTTTTTGCCTTGCCGCACGTTGCAACCACTGGGATATTAAAAAATCAAAACCTTAAAATCCTCGGCAAGGCCTTGGGTGCAAAGGAATCTTTTTTCATCATATCACCCGAGAAAATACTTAAGAACGAAATAGCGCTTTTAATCCTTAAAAATGCCAAGGCGAGTTTGTTCAATCAGGTGGCTTAGAAATCAAATGACATTTAGTTATTAGGGAAATTCAAACACTTATCCCTTTTCCATTTCCGCAAGAACCTCGGCGGGAATGTTGACATTACAATACACATTCTGCACATCGTCGTTGTCGTCCAAGGCATCCAGAAGCTTGGTGATTTTACGGGCGGCTTCGGCATCGACATCCACTTGCATTTTTGGAATCTGGGAAACTTCAGCGGAAACGGTGGAGATGTTGTTTTTGGAGAGCGCATCCTGCACCTTGGAAAATGCAGCAGGTTCACAAGTGACCGTGAAATGATCCCCTTCTTGCTTGATATCATCCGCGCCAGCATCCAGCGCGACATTCATCAGCTTTTCCTCATCCGCAACCTTGGAATCAATCGAGAAAACACCCTTGCGTTCAAAAAAGTGGGCGGCACAGCCCGAGGTGCCCATGTTGCCACCACCTTTTTCAAAAACCTTGCGAATTTCACCATTCGTACGATTGCGATTGTCGGTAACCAATTCAACAATGATTGCAGTTCCTGCTGGACCAAATCCCTCGTAGGTCAATTCTTCCATCACAAGGCCTTCGAGTTCACCGGTGCCTTTCTTGATGGCGTATTCAATGTTATCCTTGGGCATACTAACGGCACGAGCCTTATCAATGGCATAGCGAAGCTTAAGATTGGTAATGGGATCGCCACCTCCACTGCGGGCAGCAATTAAAATCAAACGACTAAGTTTGCTCCACAGCTTACCACGCTTGGCATCTGCAATGCCTTTTTTGTGCTGTATGTTCGCCCAATGGGAATGCCCTGCCATTGAAAACTCCTTCATGCCAACTTAAGTGGCGGTTCTTCTTATTCTTAAAAATATTCTATTTGCCCCGGGCTTTGGCTTCCAGAGATTCCAGCTTTGTTTGAAGTTGTGTCAGCAAGGCTGGATCCCTTGGGGCACGATGCGAAGTCTGCCGGCTGATTGCCTTTTGATAATACAAAAGAGCTTTCTGAGTTTCACCCATGGCTTCATAAACCTGCGCCAGATGCCCCAGCACTTCGGGGTTTATCTTTCCATTTGGAAGGGCCATTACCTTCTCAAGTTCAATTTTAGCCTGTTCAAGCTTCCCCTTGCGAAATAGAACCCAGCCCAGGCTATCCAGGTAGTGGATGTTGCCCCTTTGGATTTCCAGTGGAGAAGACCTTTCTTTTTTGGTCTGCTCCAAATCCAACGCCTTGCGTATAAGAACTTCGGCTTCATCCAGGTTTTTATTCAGGTCTGCCCAATGGTAACCAAGTTGATTACAGTAGATGGGGTTATTAGGATCAAGCACCATGGCCTTTTGCACTAATTCCTCGGCTTCCGAATACTTTCCAGCCTGATAATAAATCTGGCCCATGATATCGCGGAAAGACATTTCCTGCGGTTTGCCGTGATAGTCTCTTAATCCATCCCTGGCACGCTGAAGCGCCTTGTCAAAGTCACCCAACCCCGAAAGGATATAAAGTTCCATTCTCCGGCAAATGGCTATCATCTCTGGAGTAAGGTTTTCAGCCTTGTTCAAAACTTCCGCATTCACCGGCAAGATTCCCTCTCCACTTTGCTCTTTTGGAATCGATGAAAGCGACTTTCCGATGTGATAGAGCGCCTTTTCCCGGTTTCCCATCTGCGCGTATGCATAACCAATCTCGGCATGAAGTATCGCGGGAACCATTTCCTTGGGATTGGCCAGATATGCCTCTCCCAATCTCGCCATGGTTGGATACTCCAAGGCATCGGCAAGCACATACAGCGATTTGATAACTTCCTTTTCAAAAGAATCCACCCGGGTTCCCGTGCATTTGGGCAACTCCATGAAGAATGCCTCAAAAGCCCCGTCATCCCCAAGATCCCTGGCCAGAATTCCAAGGTACATCAGAGTATTTGGCTGCAGGCTTTTATTGTTTTTCAGCCAGCTTTTCCCTTCCGCCACGACTTCCTTGGAACAAGGTTCATCTGAGCGCAATTCTTCCAGAAAAGCCTGATTCTGAGCCGGGTCAGGGGGAGGATAGACCTGTAATTGGTATGGTTGAAATATGGAATCCAACTTGGCGATGATCGCCTTTGGACCATGATTTTTCTCGAATGCAAAAGAGCCGGGTCTGGGGTCTTCTTTCATCTGTGGCTGATTGAAGGAGGCGAGTTGCATTACCTGCTGGGCTTCCTTTTCCCTGCCCGCATTCTGGTACTCGCGTGCGGTCAACTGCCTTAGGCGATTGTTTCTGGGGTCCTGTGCCAGTGATTCATCCAATGATTTTAAAATATCTTTTTGCAACCCCAGGGCCTTTTGAATCTGCGCGCGAAGTTCATAGGCCTCCACGCCCGAGGGTTTCATTTCGATAAAGTCATTCAATAATGGCATGGCCAGGTCATACTTCTTATCCTCGGCGTATGCCTTTGCCAGCGAAAAACCCATGCTTTGGGCCTGTAACTTGTCAACCTCGGCACAATCTAACAGCAAACGGTTAGCCTCCCGAAGATTCTTTCTTGAAATTTCATGGCGAAGAAGCTTGGAGGTGGCTTCCAGCAGCATTCGATTTACTTCCTTCTGCGGGATTTCCATCCAATCGGCGGCATTTTTTACCTTCAAAGCCTCAACAACCTTTCTGGAAGTGCTGACGGCTTTTTCTTCCTCGAGTGCCTCTTCATAAAGGCCGGCAAGATCCACCAAAAAAGCGGTCTTCATTTTGAAATCATCCACAAGTGCCTTCCCATCCACAATTAACTGGATAAGCCTGGCAACTTCTTTTTTGTCCGGCAAAAGACGAAAATTGATCTGGGAAAGAACATGAATGGTTTCCAAATCTTCTGGATTTGATTCAAGAAGATCCTTTAATTGCTCCAGCGCATCGAATGGCTTTTGCAACCGAAGATACATTTGGATGGAGGCCCGCTTGGGCAACCTGGCATCGGGGTTCAACACCATGGAAACTTCAAGGGTCTTAAGGGCTTCACCAATTCGGCCCTCCCTTTCAAGAATCAGCGCGGAACCATAAAGCTTGATGGCTTCCTGGCGAAGAGTTTCTGATGGAACTCGAACGTTTTTTTTGGGCGGGGCTTCAGACTGTTCACCGCTTACCAACAAACCAAGAATTAATGCGTTTATCCAAATCATCCCTGAAATCTCCTGGTTAGTTTGCTGATTCCTTCAGCTTGGAACGAATTTCCATCAACCGGTCATCCGGCCTTCTGGCCCGTACCACCTCATAAAGTTCAACAGCCTTATTCCAACATTCCCTGGCCATATGCATTTGTTTCAAACTGGCATAAACATCCCCCATATGGTCAAACACCACTGGGTCATCCTTCCCGCCGGGCAGCATGGATGCCTTTTGCAATTCCTTTAAACTTTCTTCCATTCGGCCCTGACGAAATAACACCCAACCCATGCTATCCAAATAAGCGGCATTTTCGGGTTCATGCACCAATTGGCTCGAAGTTTCCCGAATCTTTCTGTCCAGTTCCAAAGCCTTGCGAACTAATTTTTCCGCCTGATCCAAATTAAAATTACGATCAGCCCATTGATAGCCCAGATCGTTGTTAGCTGTCGCATCAGCAGGGTCGGCCTCTAGTATGGCTTGCAATAAATCCTCGGACTTTTTGTTTTGTTTCATGGAACTAAATATGGCACTCAGTGTGTACCTGGCGTCACGAAGTTCATTAGGCTGCGAGGAGTTATCAAGAATCCTGATGGCAATTTGAACCGCTTCATCATGCCGGCCCATTTGGGATAGCAAATTAGCTTTATATCTTTGGCAAAAGAGATTTTCCCTGCCCTGCGATCCGC
>JBEGQX010000322.1:0-5331 GCA_041180805.1 Planctomycetota bacterium | reverse complement strand
GCAAGCGTGTAGATGCAGCTACTCAGGGGAAAGTCGGCTATCTGCATGTGCCGGATATGCTGCAGACAGGGCTGAACGAGTTCGCAAGGCAGTTCTACCCGCAAATCAAAAAGAGCGCCCTCATCATCGACATGCGTGGTAACGGCGGCGGTAATGTTTCACCCATGTTGATTGAAAGGCTTCGCAGGGAAATCGCCATGGTAGGGATTGCCCGTGGAACCCCACCAAGCACCGACCCGCAAGCCATGATTTATGGACCAATGGTTTGCCTGATGAACGAATTCTCGGCTTCGGATGGAGACCTTTTCCCGTACCGTTTCCGTCAGCACAAACTTGGAAAGCTAATAGGCAAGAGAAGCTGGGGTGGTGTGGTGGGCATTCGTGGCACACTACCGCTCGTGGATGGTGGAACCCTAAACAAACCGGAATTCAGCCGTTATGATGTCGATGGCAAGGAATGGATCATTGAGGGCAAGGGCGTTACCCCTGACATCATCGTGGATAATGATCCCGCAACCGAATACGCTGGCAAGGATCAGCAACTGGAACGAGGAATTGAGGAGATTCTCAAGGAACTGAAGACCCGGGAAAAGAAGCTGCCAGTGCCTCCACCTTATCCCAAAAGATAAAGCTATTATCTTGAAAACTTAAACTCCTTAAGGCTTTCCAAGGATAATTTTCATGAAAAGACCATACAGGTCTTGATTATTGGGCGTTGGCAAGCGAACAATTCAAATAGGCAATTTCAAAAACATCCTGAAAGGTTTTCCAACCTTATTTCAGGCAATTTAGCATCCATTGTTTCCGGCTTGTTTATCGCCTCCTTTTGAAACTCTAACAAGCCTAATCAACGGAATAGTCACGGATCCTTCACTTCCGATCAGCTTTTTGGTTTTTAGAACGGATTAACCAAATGAAAAGAGCACGCCATGACCCCGGAACACCAACGACTTCAGGAAGGCCGAAACACTGAAAATCTTTGGAAAAAATGGGGCCCCTACCTTAGTGAACGACAATGGGGAACCGTTCGCGAGGATTACAGCGAGGGTGGGGATGCCTGGAATTATTTTCCGCACGATCATGGAAGATCCCGTGCTTATCACTGGGGCGAGGATGGTCTGGCAGGCTTTTCGGATGATCAGCAGCGGCTTTGCTTTGCACTTGCCCTCTGGAATGGTAAGGACTCCATCATCAAGGAAAGAGCCTTCGGGTTGATCAATACTGAAAGCAATCATGGAGAGGATGTCAAGGAATACTACTTCTACCTGGATAATACCCCAACGCATTCCTACATGAAGTATCTTTACAAATACCCCCAAAATGCATTTCCCTACGAAGACCTTGTGAAAGAAAGTGCCCGGCGCAAACGCATTGACTATGAATACGAACTGCTTGATACCGGGGTCTTCGAAAAGAATAAATATTTCGATGTTTTTGTGGAATACGCAAAGGCTTCCCCGGAAGATTTTCTGATTCAGATCAGCATCCATAACCGGGGTCCGGAGGCAGCAGAACTTCATGTGCTTCCAACACTCTGGTTTCGGAATTGGTGGTCCTGGAATGGCATAACAGACAGACCCGTTGTCAAATTTGTATCTTCACAACCTGAGATGAAACATGTGGAAGCCATAGATTCCATCCTGGGATCCTGGAACTTCTACTGCAAGGGAAGTCCCGACCTGCTCTTCACTGAAAACGAAACCAACAGCAGGCGTTTGTACGATATTCCAAATCGCACCCCCTATGTGAAAGATGCCTTCAACAGCTATCTGGTGCATGGACAGAAAGATGCCATAAACCCGGCGATGACCGGGACCAAGGTTTCAGCTTGTTACAAGGTTTTGTTGGAGCCCCTGCAAAGCATGGTTGTTCAATTACGCCTTTGCAAAAACAAGGTGGCTCCTTTTGAGCGTGATTTTGAGGAAACTTTCACGGCACGCAGGATGGAAGCAGATGCCTTCTACAAGGCAATCATACCTTCATCCCTGAAAACCGACCAGGCACTAGTCATGCGTCAGGCCTTGGCCGGGATGCTCTGGAGCAAACAGTATTATTTTTATGATGTTGATAAATGGCTGGAGGAACGGGGTTCGGATCCATTCCAGAGATCCCGCAAGCTTCAGCCCCGGAATGACCACTGGCATCACATGTTCAATGGGGATGTCATTTCCATGCCGGATAAATGGGAATATCCTTGGTACGCGGCATGGGATCTGGCTTTTCATGTCTTGCCATTGACCCTGGTTGATGTCGATTTTGCCAAATCCCAGTTAAAACTGATGCTTCGGGAACGCTACATGCACCCGAACGGACAAATGCCGGCATACGAATGGAATTTCAGTGATGTGAACCCACCCGTTCATGCCTGGTCCACAATATTTACCTATCGTCTGGAAAAAGCCACCAGGGGGCAAGGCGACACAGAGTGGCTAAAAAGCTGTTTCCAAAAACTATTGATGAATTTCACCTGGTGGGTGAACCGTAAGGACCGTAATGGCCGTAATGTTTTTGAGGGAGGTTTCCTTGGGCTGGATAACATAGGCGTATTCGATCGAAGCGCCCCGCTTCCAACTGGCGGCTATCTTGAACAGGCAGATGGAACCGCCTGGATGGCATTGTATTGCCAAAACATGCTGGAGATTTCCGCGGAGCTGGCCCTTAATGACCCGGAATATGCTGAAATGGCCCTAAAGTTTTGCGAACACTTCATGTGGATCGCAACAGCCATGGGGCACCTTGGAGATGGCGACACCGGAATGTGGGACGAGGAGGATGGATTTTATTACGATGTCTTGCGGCTGCCGGATGGCAGTGCTAGCCGTTTGAAGGTTCGCTCGATGGTTGGTCTTCTTCCTTTATGTGCAGCCACCGTGTTTGATGGGAAACTCATGACCATGTATCCCGAATTGGGGGAACGATTCATGCAGTTCCTGAAAAGCCGTCAGGAATTAACCACCCGCATTCATGATCCCACAAAATTGGGTCGCAATAACAGTCGGCTTGGCTCAATACTCGATGAGAAAAAGCTCCGCAGGGTGCTTGGAAAGATGCTTGATGAAAATGAATTCTTAAGCCCTTATGGAATTCGTTCCTTGTCAAAATACCACTGTGACCATCCGTTTGTGATGCAGGTGGGTGGCCGTGACTATCAGGTAAAGTATTTACCCGCCGAATCCGATTCTGGAATGTTTGGTGGAAACTCCAACTGGCGAGGGCCAATCTGGATGCCGGTGAACGCCTTGATTATTCGATCCCTTTTGAACTATCACTCCTATTACGGAAACAATTTTAAAATCGAATGCCCAACCGGCTCTGGCAATTGGATGAATCTTTACGAGATTGCTGAGGAAATCAGCAGGCGTCTTTCAAGCATTTTCCTTTTGGATCAAAACAACCATCGTCCTGTTTTTGGTGGTTCCCGGAAATTTCAGGAAGACCCCCTTTGGCGGGATTGCATTTTGTTTTACGAGTATTTTCATGGTGAAAACGGAGCCGGTTTGGGTGCCAGCCATCAAACAGGATGGACCGGCGTGATTGCCCTCTTGTTGCACCTGTTTGCAACCCTCAGACCGGAAGACACCCAGAAAAGCAAAACATATTTTGACAGACACGCCGATATGATGAGGGCTCATATTCCGACTAGTCCCTGATTTTTGATTGCCACACCCATTCCTTGGGAGTCAACATGGATTCAGAACCAATGGACATTCTGCCTCTGTGGTTGTTTTTTATCGTCTCCACAACTTTGGGTGTGCTGGCTTTGGAATGCGGCTATCGCATGGGAAGAAGAGGCAAATCCCTGCTTCCGGGTGAAAAAGAAGCGCCTGTTGGCGCCATGGTGGGATCACTGCTTGGCCTTCTGGCAATCATTCTGGCATTCACATTCAATCTTGCTGCATCGCGATTTGATGCCCGCAGGACAGTTATTCTGGAAGAAGCAAACGCCATTGGCACCACCTACCTTCGCGCCCAACTTCTACCGGAACCGAATCAGTCCGAAGTTTGCAAATTACTCAGCGAGTATGTGGACCTTCGACTAAGCATGGTAAGGGAAGGAACCATCCGGGAAGGATTGAAACACTCCGCAATATTGCATGAAAAACTATGGCAACAAGTAAAACGCGTTGCGGATAAATCATCCTCACCTTTCATGAATGGCTTTTTCATGCAATCGTTGAACCAGGTGATCGATCTTCATTCCAAAAGGGTGTTTTTGGGTTTGCACAACCGGATTCCATTCACCATATGGATGGCTTTATTTCTTCTGGAACTGATTGGAATGGTGGCGATCGGATATCAGGCAGGCTTGGCAGCAACCAGGCGTTCACCCATGATGCTTTTGATGGCGATGGCTTTTACCATCATACTTTTCCTGATAGTGGACCTTGATAGGTCCAAGGAAGGGTTTCTGCGAATCAGCCAACAGCCTTTGCTGGATTTACAGCAACAAATCGGTCAGCCGGTTCATTGAAGGAATTACCCATTAATCTTGCAGCTTCCAGTGTGCCATGCGAAGCACTGCCTTGGGACTGCCGGGACGAACCTCATACCAGGCAGTAATCAGTGTGCCATCATCCATCTGTACAGTGGAGGGGTAACCAAGGTCACCACCGGGGCCATCGGCAGATATCATTATGGGGTCACTCCAGGTCTTGCCTTTGTCGGAGCTGACACGGGCCTGATTACCCAGCGGGTTCCTGCGGTGGCCATATGACATGAGAATGCGTCCATCCTTTAAACGCACCAGGTGGGATGGCAGGCCCCAAACACCAATCGAGTGCGGAATACTCCAGGTTTTGCCGCCATCCGTGGATTCACTTTGCAGGGTCTCGCCACGATTGGGATTGTTGTGATTGCGTATATGGGCCAGAAGAACGCCACCACCAGCATCAACAGCATGCAACTCGTGGTAATTCTTGGGGTCATCCCCCGGACGAATGGGAAGTTGTGCCAGCTTACTCCAAGTTTGGCCATCATCAGTGGATTCCGCAAAGCCAACCCAACCATCCCGCCAAAGATCCTTACCCGCATAAAGCAGTCTGCCATCATCCAGCGCCACAGGCCCATGCGGGCTGTTTAGAATGCAATCTTTTCTTTCCGACCACGTCACCCCATGATCGGTGGAGCGAAGCATCCAGACGCCCAGTTCTTTCTTCCGAGCCTCAGGCGATATGCGATCCCTTGCGGCCTGCCAGGCCTGCAAGTCCACCGGCTTCCAGTTACCCTTTTTCTCGGCAGCGGCAAGCACAGGTTCATATGCAAGCGAGGTAAATGTGGTTACCAAAATAGTTCCACGAGCTGTAACCACAACACCTGCATCCCGGTCATCCA
>JBEGQX010000321.1:0-15255 GCA_041180805.1 Planctomycetota bacterium | reverse complement strand
CAGAGTGTGGGTCGTAGGTGTAACAAAACAACTTCACAATTTCAGCCAAAGTTCCAATCTTATTCTCGGAAGATTCCACCAAAGCCAGTTGTAAATCGGTGGGCATATAGCGAATTCCCATCAAATATCGCGATATGGAACCATCCGGAGTAAGCACCATGATTCCAGTGCCATGGAGGTATTCATCACGCTGACTGTCGTACATGAACTTGTACCCAACAGCGTCCATAACCCTGGCAATATTTTCCTTCGTTCCAGTTAAAAAATGCCATCCACCTATGCTTCTCTTTCTTCCAAGTATGGAAAGTAATGACTCTTTCTTTGCCATTGCTTGTTCAGGCTTTTCGTCATGATCCATACTTACAATAACCACTTCGAAATGATCCTCTGGTCTGAACTTTGAATCGATCCTTTTCAAACCATCAAAGAGGCCATCCAAAACCCGGTTACAAATCAATCTGCAACGGTAGTAAGCCGGGACAAAAATAACCGGCTTTCCATTGCTGAAATAGTTCCCAAGCTGGACATTTTTTCCTTGTTCATCCACGAAAGGAATATCCAATGGCACTTTTTGACCCAGTTTCTGATCTATGCCAATTTTCTGCTTCACTTCATCGGACAGACCAACCCTGGCATCAATGTCTCCAGGCCCTCGCGCAGTACCACGCAATCCGGATTGACCATCAGCCAGTCCATTACCGATAAGAATTAATGCAAAACAGATGCTTGCTAAAAATCGAATCAACGATCGTTCCCCATGGGCCTGATACCCGAACTTGAATCACTTGGAATCTGATCATTCAGGGAATTCTTCTGAAATTTGTTCTTTTCATGAAATTCCTTGTTCTTTTCCTTATACTTGCTGACAAAACTCTTAATGCCATCGTTAATATTTTGTCTTTTGAGTAAATCCTCGGATACGGCAAGAGTTACATGGGCGTAACTTGGCCAACCCGGTACACCACTCATCATAGGTCGCAAAGGATCAATACCCTCAAGTCGGGAAACCACAATCTTTCCCTTATTACCAGTTGCTGCTGCCGCATTACTGGCATTTTTATCCAAGCCCTGCTTTAGAAGGTCGGTGTCTGCCTTTTCATAAGCTGGTCCAGGAAACGCGGGCCTAAGGAAACCAATGGTGAAAATACGGTTGTCCTGCCTGGCTTTGAACATGGATTCAATCTGTTCGCGCTTTTCCTGATATTCCTTATCGTTCTTAAGCGCTTCCTCTTTTTCTTTTAATTCTTCCTGAGTTTTGGCACCAACAAGCTTTTCTTTTTTAAGCCTTGTAAGTGCATCCCTTTGGGCATCCTCAATCACTGAATTGAAAGCCCTTAACTCTTCATTTTTCACTTCATTAGCGACCAATGGATACTCGTACTTTTTCCTGGATCGCTCAAGACTGGTAAGAAAATCGAACAGGTAAACCGTAATTGCAAATGCCGCCACAACAGCCAGAGCAAGGACTAATCCAAGACCTAAAACTCTGGAAAGGTTAATATCTGACGTTTCAATATTCGGTTTTTTATGCTGGGTATGTGCCATGTTAGAATATCCTTTTAGCCTTAATCCAAGTCGAAATTAAACGCCATGGATCGGTTCTTGAACCATTCTTGGATCACGAACCGCAATTGGAGGCATGCTATTCCACTGCCAAAGGAAAAACCAAATCCACAAACCACCAATTCCAGCGAACAAACTAAGGTGGCTTACATTCAGTGCGAAATGTTTGGGGCTGAAGCTTGGCCCCAAAAGGAAAAGATAATCCGTGAAGCGCATAAGTAACAACCAAGCGCAGATCCATAAAAGGTTATTCTTCACCCTCTTCGCATCTCTGGTTAGCAACACAATAAAGGGAAGGAAGAAATGGCCAACCCCCAAAAGTATGGCAACAAATTGCCAGCCACCCTCAATGCGATTTAGATAATAGGGAACTTCTTCCTTGAGGTTTGCACTCCAGATAAGAAGGAATTGGGAAAGGTTCAAATAAGTCCAGAAAATCACAAAACCCAAAACAAAACTACCAACGTCACGAAGGTGGTTTTTGGTCATGTGCTTTTCAATTTCCCCGCCGTTGTAAAGCAGAATCATTGCCACAATATTGAACAACATGGCTGAGAAAATGCACCCAAAGCAAAACAGCACTGGGTACATGGTGGAATACCAATGAGGATCAACCGACATCGCCCAATCCACCGAGGCAAGTCCGCCGGTAATTGCAAAAAGAAGTAAACCAGGCCCACTAAAGGCTTTGAACCACCAACCTATTGACTGATCAGCGGTTTGATCTTCTTTTCTTGAAAGTTGACCAAGAATAAAAGCCAACGAAACCCATACTGCAAAGAAAATGCCCTGTCTTGCCGTGAAGAATGGAACATTCAGATAGCCGGATTTCAATTCCAAAATCTTGTCACCGTCATGAGGATGAACCCATTCATACACTTCCGCCAAACCACCAAACATGGGTACAAACAATACGGCGAGCAATACCAGGGTTTTTGCACCAGCCTCAAAAAGGCGGCGCATTGCAAAACCCCAAACTCCGCCTGCCACATGCTGAATCATCAGCAGTGCCAAACTTCCCAATCCGATGGCCAGCCAGAAAATGAACGACATTAAATAGGATTGAAAGAATTGCTTTTTATCTATCCCATAAAATGCAGCACCACCCGCCAATCCTGCAATTCCAACCACCAGTGCAATTTTTTGCACCTGACCTACGCGGCTTTTCACAGTTTCAGAAACCATGGACATTACTTGGCCTCCTTCTGTGCAACAGCCTTGACAGGTGCCTTGGAAAAGGTTTCCTGCAGCGCACGAATGTAAGCTACGATTGCCCAGCGATCCTTCGGATTAATCTGGGCGCTGTAACTACCCATAGCTCCATAACCATGAGAGATCACTTGGAATATATAACCCGCGGGGGCTTCAGTAAGTGGAATCGAAGCACCCGTCAGATATTTCAGGCCCCTGGAATTATCCACATGAAAGGATGGGGGCGGCAAGAACCCTCTCTGAACAATCATACCGTTCGCCGCACCGGTATTTCCATGGCATACAGCGCAATAAATATTAAACCTTTCTTTTCCCCTGAGAACCAATTCCTCAGTTACTTCAAATGGGAAGGTTTCAAAATAAGGCGCCTTAGCAAGTTCGGCAGTCAAAGGTTGCTTTGCTGGATTAAGGTCCTTCCAAACGATGTTTGGACCGCCATCTTTCAGACCGGTATAAAAGTGATCGTTATCTGCCAGCATGCCACGCGCAACGGTACCCTCTTCATACGGGCGGTTGGAACGACCATCCGTGAAGAATTCCGACACAGTATGCATTTTAACTTTTGGCTGTTCAGCCATCTGCTGGTAGCAACCGGATGCAACCAGGGGTAGAAGCAAACCCAAGGTGGCAACCACATGGCTAACCAGATTATTTTTGGAGTTGGCCTTCATTATGCCGGAACCTCCGATAACTCTTCAGGATTCAAACCTTCGAGAAACTGCTTGGTGCCTTGCAGGTCGAATTTGTCATCCGTAGATTCGATGCAAAGGAAAAACTTATCGGTTGATGCCCTTGAAAAACCTGGCACATTAAACAAGGGGTGGTACAACCTTGGGTAACCGTTTAAAAGCAACATGCCAAAAACGGTGGTGAATGCCGAGAATAGAACGGTCAACTCAAACTCCGGAGGAATAAACGCTATCCAAGAGTTCAAAGGCCTGCCGCCAATATTCATCGGGTACTTAAACCAATCCGGAATAAAGGGATCCATGAATGATGGAGCACCACCAGAGGTGAAAGTTTCCAAGGAAAATGCCGTTAGAAAACCAACCATCCCGCCAAAGAACACTAAAATTGGAAGCTTGGTACGCTTAAAACCAACAGCCTCATGCAAATCCTCAACAGGAAATGGGCTGTAAGCTTCCATTTTCTTGTAACCAGCATCTCTGGCTTTTTGTGCAGCTTCAACAATCTCGGTTGGAGTGTTGAACTGTGCCACTAATCCATAAAGTTTTGGCTTGGGTGCTTCCATTAGTGGTGCCCTCCCTGACCTGCGTGAGCATGTTCACCATGTCCATGGTGATGAACATGGGATTCAGGCAACAAATGCTTCATTTCAAAGATTGAAATCATCGGCAGCACTCTGCAGAACAGGAACAATAAACTTAGGAACAAACCAAACGTTCCCACATAAGTGCTAATATCCCAGAACGTTGGGCAATACTGTCCCCAGGAGGATGGCATGAAATCGCGCTGCAAGCTCATGAGAATTACAAAGCGTTCCAGCCACATACCAATATTCACAATGATGGAAATGATGAATAACAAGGCTTCATTAGAGCGAATGGATTTAAACCAAAGAAGCTGCGGAATGAATCCATTGCAGAAGATGAGGGCCCAGTAGAAATTTCCGTAGGGGCCAAAAATTCGGTTCTTCATCATAAGGTCGCGTTCGTATTCATTGGCACTGTAGTAAGCCATGAACGCCTCTACACCGTAGCCATAAAAGACCATCAAGCCGGTGGCTAGCATGATTTTGGCCATGTTGTCCATGTGCTTGTCGGTGATGAAATCTTTCATTCCATAAAAGTGGCGGATGGGAGTTGCCAGATTGATAACCATGGCAAAACCCGAGTAAATCGCACCTGCAACGAAGTACGGAGGGAAAATCGTGGCGTGCCAACCGGGCAGATTACCCACCGCAAAGTCGAAGCTAACGATGGTATGAACGGAAAGCACAAGAGGGGTGCTTAGGCCAGCAAGCATGAGATAAGCGGTTTCGTAACGATGCCAATGCATCGAACCACCACGCCAGCCAATCGAAAGCACACCATAAATAAACCTTGGAATAGCATGAGTTGCGCGATCCCGCATAGCTGCAAAATCGGGCACAAGACCTACTAACCAAAATAAGAGGGAAACAGTGAAGTAGGTGGAGACAGCAAAAACGTCCCATTCCAGGGGACTTCTGAACTGTGGCCAAAGCTGCATGGTATTCGGGTATGGCAATAACCAGTATGCAAACCAAGGACGACCCATGTGAGCCAGAGGATACAAACCAGCGCACGCAACCGCAAAAAGCGTCATTGCTTCCGCAAAACGATTAATGGAGGTTCGCCAAGTTTGATGGAACAACAAAAGAATCGCGGAGATCAAGGTTCCTGCGTGGCCGATACCGATCCACCAAACAAAGTTAACAATGTCAAAACCCCAACCAACGGGAATGTTGACACCCCATACACCAATACCTTCGTAAAGCAACCAACTGACCGATACAGCCAGTATCTGCAAAATCATGAAGGATATGGCAAAACCTATCACCCACCCTTTTGGGGTGGCAGAATAGATAACATCAACTATTTTCTTGGTAACCGATTCAAATGAATGACCAGGGGCAACCATGGGTGGTTGCGGGTCAGGCCGAAGACTCGGTTGTGTCAATTGGCTGGACATGTTTTAGGCGTGCCCCTTTCCACCCGAAGAAGTCAATTTCGGATTAGGATTGCGTATTTCCGCCAGATAAGTTGTGCGAGGACTGGTATTTAATTCAGCAAGAATGCTGTAGTTAAGGTTTTCAACCTTTTGCTGAAGTTTGGCCACCTTGGAATTCTTATCTGAAAGATCCCCAAACACGATGGCATCCGCAGGGCAAACCGCCTGACAGGCGGTAACAACTTCACCATCCTGAATCTGACAATCTTTTTGACGATCAAGGGCCCTGTTTTCGCGTTCCGCCTTCAGTTTGCCGCGCTTTTCAGCTTCGATTTCAGCAGCGCGAATCCTTTGCACACAGTAGGTGCATTTTTCCATCACACCACGAGTTCTAACTGTTACCTCGGGGTTATTCACCATCTTCATGGAAACCGAAGCATAGTCGGTGTATTGAAGGAAGTTAAAACGACGCACCTTGTAAGGACAGTTGTTCGAGCAATAGCGGGTTCCAACACAACGGTTGTAAACCATATCATTCAAACCATCGTAGCTATGAACTGTGGCTGCCACAGGGCAAACCTGTTCGCAGGGAGCGTTTTCACATTGCTGACAGGGAACAGGCTGGTAATGAGCCTTAAGCTCGGTCGGCTTAAGAGGATTGCCCTCAAAATAACGATCGATCCTGATCCAGTGCATCTCGCGACCACGGGTCACTTCTACCTTGCCAACAACTGGTATGTTGTTTTCAGCCTGGCAAGCCACAACACAAGCTGAGCAACCATTGCAAGCGGTCAAATTGATCAACATACCCCATTTATGTTGCTTGTAAGCATACTTGGGGGAAATCGCCTCAGGCAAAAGGCTTAACTTATGCTTGCCATGCTCGTTCTTGTGGTCATGTTTATGATCATTACCATGATCATGATCACCTTCTTCATGCTGCTCTGGAACAGAATTCAGCTTATGAACCCACTCACCATCTTTTTTCGTTTCTTCCACCGAACCAGATCGCACCAAATGGCGACCTTCCATGTAATGATGGCCCTGAGTGCAAGCAAGAATATGCTGCTTGCCGGTTCTCTCAACTTTTAACCCAAGAGCACTCCAGGGGTTTTGGGATGTGCGAATCTTGTAAACATCCGCTCCAACATCCTTGGTTCCAACCCTGCCTGCCCTTTCGCGACCATAACCTAGCTGCACATTGATCGAATAATCAGGATGACCAGGAACCACCCATACGGGAAGAACCAAATCCCTGCCATTCACGGTCAGCTTAATGGTATCCACATAGGCACGTCCATGCTCGCCACCTGTGTAGCCGAAGGACGAGGCACCAGAACGATAGACTCCGTCCTCCAATTCAGGACGCTTCTCGGTATTCAAATTGATGCCAAGCTCGAGAGCTGTTTTAAAGCTCATAATCGCCGCATTATCCCAGGTAATCTTGGTGAGCGGCTTGGGCATCTCAAGCAACCAGCCGTTGTTTGCATAACGGCCGTCAAAAACAGCCTCATCAGGGCGATAAGTGATCTCAAGATTATCTTTGCCAGCCGGTTTCGATTCAGAAGCCGATGCAACCGCCTTCACAGATTCTGCCACAGCATCTGCAACCAGCTTAACCTGCTTGGGAGAAAACCTGCTCCCATCCACCAATCCATCATGCAAAGACTTGCGATAAAACTTCTCAAAAGTGGTGGAACTCTTCAAGGAAGCTTGCGCAGGCGCCTCAAACCAAGCCTTCCAGAAATCTTTGACAAGAGAGGCAGCATCGCGATTCGGGTTCGCACCCAGATTTGCAAGCAACTCGACAAAACTTCTACCACCGTAAAGAGGGGCAACCAATGGCTGCACAACGCTTGCGGTGCCATCGTAAGACCTTGTGTCCCCCCAAGATTCAAGATAATGACTGTCTGGAATATGCCAGTGGCTTAGCTTGGAAGTTTCATCATGGTAGAGACCCATTCGGTATCGCAGAGGCACCTTTTCCAAAGCCCCCTGGAAACCAACATCGGATCCCCCAGTGAATACTGGATTAGCACCCAATACAAACAACACCTGCACCTTGCCAGCGGCGATTTCATCCACCAACCCGCGCAGCGACTTGGAACGATCCCCTGGCCGGGCATGCACTGGATCAATGTAAAGAACCGTCTTGCCATTATTTCCAAGCTTGTCGTTGATTGCGGCAACCAAAGAATGAAGGCTGGCTGGTTGCTCATCACCGGCTATCACAAGGGTAGTCCCCTTGGCGCGTGCCGCGATATCCTCAGCCGCATACTCTGCCCACAACCTCTCAGCAGCAGAAAAACCCTTGGGCTCAGAAACACCCTCAACCTTGAGGAAGAACGCGATCAAATGCGCAAAGCGTTCGATATCCGCCGCCCTGACTGGCAGCCTATTATCCGCTTTTGCACCAGTGCTACTAAGAACACTTTCCACCACGTAAAGTCGGTTAAAGCTATCCAGCTTTTCCAGATCCCTGCGGGATGAAAAATCCTTGGCATATCGAAGATGACCAGGACCGCGGGAAAGGAAGTCTGCATCAAACGACAACACAACATCCGCAGTCTTCAACTGATAAACAGGTTGAACAGGAACACCTAGCGCCTTGCTTAAACCAGCAATCGAATTATCGGAGACCGCCGGTTCATGCTGGTACCACTGAACCTCAGGATAATCCTTGAGGAATTCATTTTCCAAAAGATTCAACAAGGTTGGAGAAGTGATCGTTTCTGTCAGAAGATAGAAACCCTTGCCTTTGGGCAACCTGGCGAGATCAGCTTTAAGGGATGCGCAAAGGTCTTCCCAAGACTTTGGCTTACCCAAATAAGTCAGACCAGCTTCCCTATCGGGATCATAAAGCCCCAAAACAGACGCTTGGGCAAAAACATCCGTGGCACCAAGACTGGCAGGATGCTCTTTATTGCCTTCAATCTTTGTTGGCCGACCCTGATTACTTTCCGCAAGAACTCCCATCCCATAGCCAGCCATTGGCATGGAGGTGGCAAAAAACAACGGCTTACCGGGGGTAACTCCATCCGGATCTTTGATATTTGGGACAATCTTCCCACCGGGTGGCCTGCAACCACTTAATCCAGCCAAAGCAAGGGAGGCACCCATTAACGTTAAAAATCGTCTGCGAGAGACAGGGTCTGTCCACTCGCCGGCTTGGCGAGGAAACTCCCTCTGCAGCATTTCTTGAAAGCCTTCACCTGCGGAAAGCTCTTCCAAACTGCGCCAGTACTGCCTGCCATCGGCATTTTCCAGCCTTTTCATGACGGCTTCGAGATCCAAGGCAGGTTTATCTTCCGTTTTTATCGATGACATGTGGAGCACTCGAGAAGACTACGGATGTCATATTTCTGCCTCAACTCCGCACCCAAAGTCGCCTGGGTATGGGGTTGACCGTTGGACTGCTTAAGATCCGAGGGCTTAAACGCCATGTTGAAAACCTGATCACGCGGGCGAAGATTCTTTTCCGGGGCCCGATGACAATCCAGGCACCATTCCATTAGCAAAGTGCCGTGCTGATACACAGCCTGCATTTCATCAACCCTTCCATGGCAACTAGCACAACCAATCCCCTTGGTCACATGGATGCTATGGTCGAAGTACACAAAATCTGAAAGCCTGTGGATTCGACTCCACTCAAGCGATTTTCCAGTCCTGTAGCTTTCACGCACCGGCTCAAGCATCTTGGAACCAACCCAGATCTGGGAATGGCAATTCATGCAAGTCTTGGTAGGCGGGATATTTGCATAACTGGCATCTTCAACGGAGGTGTGACAATAACGGCAATCAATGCCAAGGCCGTTCACGTGATGAGCATGGCTAAATTGAATGGGCTGTGTGTAGGCAGTCTCTTTTAAAGTCGCATAGGGCGATCTGGCAAACACCATCGCACCAACACCCAGCAAACTAACGGTAGTGATGACCCCAAGGATCACCGCCCAAGTCAGTACATTTGCATATTTTGGAAATACCTGGGGCATTCTTGTCCCTCTCGGTCTTCATTAAACCATCGAAACTAACGCTCCCCGGATGAGATCAAGGGATTCACACTTGTTCTAGGAATCCGGAAAGCGAAATCTACCCTAGAGCACTTCTGGTTGCAAATATTTATTTAGCAACCACTAGCAGCAGAAAAACTCTCTAACTGCAATAAACCCTCACAGCAATTTGCAAGCCAATCTTTTTTCCTCAAATTACTTCAAAGAAAGCCTATTTTCACCCACCAACAAAAGCCAATTAGATTTTTCTTTCTTAAAAATCAGGAAACCCATCAAGCTAATTCTCAAAGCCAAGAAAACTAAGCCTCTAAAACCATTGCTTTTTATGGATCAACTTTTTTGTTTTTTTTCAAAGCTTCTTCATACTCTTGCGGGGTGTTGATATTCCGAAATGACATCAAACTCTGCCCAGCCATTACAAATTCCTCTTCTTCCAAAATTAACACTCCATCCATTTCCGCAATGGACTGCATTCGCAGGCAATTTTTTTCAAGCATCTCCTCAAGATTCCTCAGTAAATCGACACGATACATAGCAACCAGAGGATTACAAGTATCGTGCACCCTTGGAACCAAGGCCCTGTACCCATCAAGCCTTTCTGCCAGAAATCTGATGGTCGCCTCATCAAGAAATGGAACGTCACACGATGCTAGAAAAACAGCATCCACTTCAGATGCCATTTTTTTTAAAGCCACAACTAGCCCGGCCATAGGCCCTTTTCCTTCGACTTCATCCCTAAGAATCTCCACATCCTTAGAAACATTTGGTACTTCCTGATCTTTTGCTGCAACAATAACAACCGGCGAACAAACCTGCTGCACCGTGCGAACGATCTTTTGAAGCAAAAGCTCATTTTCCCAAGGAAGGAAACCCTTGGGCCGCCCCATTCTGGAACTTTTTCCCCCACACAGAACTGCTCCACCCAATTTCATGAAGAAACCTCAAAATTTAGATTCATGCAAAAGTAAAACTTGGGGCCATTCAAATCTTAAACCTATGATTTGTAATACTTTACGACCAATTTACCCATAAGCATCTGATTTTTAACAGGATTTCCAAATCACCAACGACTTTTTGCTGGTTTCATGTGGTCAAAATGCTTCAGAGCCCTATGATAATAGCTTGATTGAGATAATTTTGGGAGTATTCCATGTACGCTGTATTTGAAGATGGGTCTAGGCAGTATCGTGTTTCCCAGGGTGACATTGTCAAGATTGACCTCCGTGAAACCCCTGTGGGTTCCAAGCTTGAACTTGATAAAGTTCTGCTGGTTGCAGATGGTACCAATGTAAAAATTGGCCAGCCTCTTGTAGCAGGCGCTAAAGTTGTGGCCGAGGTTCTGGGCGAAGTCAGCGAAAAGTATCGCATCCAGAAATTCCGCAGGCGCAAGAATTATCGCCGCCTGACAGGTCACAGGCAACACCATACCAGCATTAAGATTACTGCAATTCAATCTTAGTCTGTTTACATTACTCATGACACTCAAGCCTTTTCCTGACTTTCAGGGAAAGGCTTGTTTCTTTCTCCTATTGTGCGAAGCACCCAAATCAAAGTACAAATAAGTTTCTCAAGGATGGGAAACAAATGAGATTTCATGTTCATGGAGCGAACCTTCATGCTTTCTAAAAATATTTCAAATACTCTGCTTACAGCTTTTGGCTTTTTCATTGCAACAAGTTTCGGCCACGCCCAGCCTGTTCCTATTCCCGGGCAACCGATCCAACCGGTTTCTGTAAAACCATCCGTTACGTCACAAAGCAAAACCACATTAGAGGAAGGGAAACTGACACCCCTTCAGAAACAATTCTTACATTCAGGGAAAAGTGGAGCTGACTGGCTGTTCCGGGTGAACACCATGAAAGGAAGATTTCTCAACGGAATTCGACCCGCCCTAAAGGCTGAAATGGAAGACGAAAACTTCCTGCACCAGGCTGGGGCGGCATATGCCCTTGCCAAGGCAGCCAAAATCTTCAAGGAAGAAAGATTCGCCGCCAGGGCAAGCCAATCTTTGTTGCTGCTTCTTGAAGACACGATGACAGATTCCAAGGATTCCACGATCCGTTACACCTTGCTCCCAAACCAGGTCTTGGACAGACAGGCCTCCGCAGGATTAATGCTTCTGGCTATTCACGAATTACCCAACCCTCAATCCGATCTTTTGGAAGCTGGGGAACAGCTTGCAAATTATCTGCGGGCACAGATTCAATCAAATGGCTCCATTGACAAGGAATCTGCCGTAGAGGAGATGGATTCCAAGGGTTCAGAATCCGCAATCGCAATTTGCGCGATTCTAAAAAGCAACCATCTGCGACCAGCATCTTGGAAAACTGATATTGCCTACAAGGCCATTGCGGCGCGCTGGAACGCTTGGAAAAACCAAAAGGAATTTGCCCCCACCTTCTGGAGGGTTGAGGCACTCAGGCTGGCCTATTCGATTAGCCACGAAAAGGCATACGCAAACCTTTGCTTTGAACTTGCAGACAAGATGGCAACCATGCAATTCGACAGGATTGACCCCAGGAAGCCTAATTGGTTTGGTGGCCTGAAACAAGAGGTTGTACCTGGTATGAATGCTCCACCATCGATAATGACAGCCTTGCTTGCCCAGGGATTTGTTTCCGCATGCCAATGTGCCCAACTGGCAGCGGATCAATCCAGGTCTGAGCGTTACCAATCCAAATTGGAACAAGCGCTTCAATTCACCCAAACGCTTCAATACACCGAAGCAAACACCTTGCATTTTTCTGACTGGTTCCGATCCAGGCTTTTGGGTGGGTTCCATCGGTCTTTGCAGGATGGCGACCTAAGACTTGATTACTCTTACCATGCGGTAATGGCATGCTGCGGATATCAGGAATGCTTGGGTTCTGCCCAATAAGATATAAGTGGCCAAGGGGCTTAATCTTGCGTATACTCCCTTGATTAACGCTATCATGCACCTATTCCGTGCCTGCTGGCATGACCAGTTGGATATATTTGGTCTGATTCATGAGTGAAGAACGAGCACCTAGCCGGCGACCCCAATGTCGCAGCCTTATGGGAGTTAAAATACTCTCCACGGGTAGCTATGTCCCCGATCAGGTTATCACCAACTCGGTTCTTCAGGAACAATTTGGCTGCGATGCAGACTGGATTGTGAAACGAACAGGGATTTTGGAAAGGCGCCATGCTTGGCCCCATCAGGCAACCAGCGACCTATGCCATGAGGCAGCTATTCGCTGCATGAACAAAGCGAATGTGAAACCAAAGGATATCGATCTTCTTGTCCTCGGGACATTCACGCCGGATATGTCGTTTCCCTCCACTGCCTGTTTGCTACAAGATCGCCTTGGTCTCACCTGTGGCGCTTTAGAAATAGAAGCGGCTTGTGCCGGTTTTATGTATGCATTTATAACGGGTGCCGCCTATGTGGCCTCCGGAGTTAGTGATTGCGCGCTGGTTGTTGGTGGCGACACAAACTCCCGGGTGCTAAATCCCAAGGATATTAAAACCTTTCCGTTATTTGGTGATGGAGCAGGCGCGGTTTTATTAACCAGAGGCACACCAGATCAGGGTATCTTAAGCTTCAGCCTCGGTGCCGATGGTGGCGGTGGCGATCTTCTAAGCAGGCCTGCCTGTGGTAGCAGAATGGTTCCAACGCCCGAAAATATCTCGCAAGGGCTTCACTACTTGCACATGGATGGCAGGGCTGTGTTTCGCTGGGCTGTCGCCATACTTTGCGACACCATTCAAGATGTGCTGGCTCACAAGGGTTTCACATCCGACCAAGTGGATCTTTACATTCCTCATCAGGCGAATATTCGAATCATCAATGCCGCCATCGATGTGCTGCACATTCCACGCAGCAAGGTTTTCAACAATCTGGACAAATATGGCAACACATCTGGTGGCTCCATACCCATCGCACTGGATGAAGCCCTTGCCGAGAAAAGAATCCGGGAAGGAAGCCTGGTTACCATGAGTGGCTTTGGTGCGGGCCTTACCTGGGGCACTGCCCTGGTCAGGTTGTAAACCTTTCATGTTCGATTTCTTCGAGCATACCGCTGACCTTGGAATAGAAGTTCAGGGTGCATCCCTTGAAGCTTTATTCGAGGAAGCAGCCAACGCCTTTTTAGGTACCATTTTGCAGCACCCTGAAAAGGTGAAGCCCACAATCACCAAGTCTTTTGAAATTCACGAGACAAACACCGAATTACTTTTGCGCGATTTTTTGAACCAACTTCTTATTCTTTTTGAAACACAACGCCTGGTCTTTTCAGCCATCAAAATAACACTCAAGGAAAACGCACTCCTTGCACTGGCATTCGGCGAAGAGTTTGAGGCCCAAAGGCATGGAAGAAACCATGAAGTGAAGGCCATCACCTATCACGGCCTGTCTATCACCAAATCCGGGAACGGTTTCAAAGCCAGATTCATTGTCGATATTTAAGGCTATCCCCATGTCTAGAACAGATTTTCAAGGCACTCTCGAAAAAGTGGATCCTTGCTGTTACAAAATCCCCAAGTCTCACAAACCGGGAATGCGGGTTGATGGAATCATCTTTGCCAATGAAACGCTGCTTGCCCAGGCGCGCAAGGACCAAGCCTTGGAACAGGTGGCAAATGTGGCCTGCCTGCCTGGCATTGTCGGGGCAAGTCTTGCCATGCCTGACATTCATTGGGGGTATGGTTTTTGCATTGGTGGCGTTTGTGCAACAGACCCCCGTGAAGGAGGGGTCATAAGCCCTGGTGGTGTTGGGTATGACATTAATTGCGGTGTTCGCCTGGTTCGCACCGATTACCGGTCCGAAGACGTAAAACCCAGACTTAAGACTCTTGTGGAGGAACTTTTTCGCAGAATCCCATCCGGCGTGGGTCAATCAGGCAAATTCCGTTTCCAAGGCAAGGAAATGCAGCGTCTTCTCGGCGAGGGTCCTGCCTATCTTCAGGAAAGGGAACTTGCAACCGCTGCGGATATTGATCATACCGAGGCAAATGGGTACCTCGGCGGGGCAGACCCTGCAAAACTTTCCGAGATGGCACTTAAACGCGGACAGGATCAATGTGGAACCCTAGGTAGTGGAAATCATTTTCTGGAAATCCAGATCGTGGAAAGAGTCTTTGATGCCCATGCCGCAAAGGTGATGGGCCTTTTTGAAAACCAAATCGTGGTAATGATCCATAGTGGCTCTCGTGGTCTGGGTTATCAAGTTTGTGATGACGCACTGGTAAATCTACGCAAAGCTCCTGAAAAATATGGGATTGATTTGCCGGACCGGCAACTTGCCTGCGCACCGGCGGATAGTTCTGAAGGAAGGTCTTACCTTGCAGCCATGCAGGCAGCGGCACATTTTGCTTGGTGCAACAGGCAATTGCTCATGCATCAGACCCGAGAGGCTTTCGCAAGCGTGTTTGACCAATCCTGGCAGGAAATGAAAATGTCGCTGGTTTACGATGTTTGTCACAACATCGCCAAGCATGAGGAACACGAGGTGAACGGGCAAACCAAAAAAGTATGGGTTCATCGCAAAGGTGCCACCAGGGCTTTTCCACCCGGACACCCGGAAATTCCAACCACCTACAAATCCATTGGTCAGCCAGTGATTATCCCTGGCGATATGGGAAGGGCTAGCTGGGTTCTGGTGGGTCAGGAAGGAAGCATGTTGAGATCGTTTGGAACCACATGCCATGGAGCAGGTAGATTGCTTAGCAGAACAGCGGCCATCGCATTGTCCAAGGGACGCAGAATTGACAAGGAATTGTTAGAGAAGGGTGTAATAGCAAGGGCCCAAAGCTGGAAGGGACTTGCAGAGGAGCAACCGGACGCTTACAAGGATGT
>JBEGQX010000320.1:0-6968 GCA_041180805.1 Planctomycetota bacterium | reverse complement strand
GCCTTCAAACCAACCTCAAAAGGTTCATAATGTTTGGGATCAAAAGTTTCAGGCGCTGCCATTCCCCCACCCATCCAAAGCAAAATACAGCAATCGGCAGTTGCTTTTGGCAATAAGGGTGATTCATTTGCAAGAATCCTGGGCTCGCCCAGCCCCAAAGTTGCGACTCCTGCTGCCGCCATTTCGCCAAGGAACTGGCGTCTGGCCGTTAGCCTTTTCATTCTTTCGATATGGTTTTTCATAATGGTTATCCAATCAGTTGAAATTCTGGCAGCAGGAAAATCACCCATAGCAAATCAGCCACCTGATCCAAGCCAGGATTACTTCCCAAAAGTTCCATCGCCTTGTTTTTTTCCTCTGTGGATGGTTCACGGGAAAGACTTCGCAAAAATAATTCCCTCACCATCTGCTCCGGAGTTTTCATTTTCCATTGCTCTATCAGATTTTTAGCCCCGCGATTGATCATGTCATTAAAAATGGAACCTGCAGTAAGATCCAAAGCTTCCAGCGTGGTAAAGATTTCCGCGCGAGTGGTCACCACTTGTTCCCTGTTGGGTCTTCCCAAGGAACGCATAAGAAGGTTGGAATGAACTAAAACCGCCCGGGTTAGCTTTCTAGCGGAAGGTCCTGTAGCCTCGGGAAGATCCTTCAATGGAGCATCCATTTTTGCAGGCGCGGTTCCTGTAATCATCCAGATCGCATCCATGAATTGCTCGGCGCTCAGCCTCCGGATCAATGGGCCATGAAACACATAGGTATCCGCCGAAATATCCTCGGCATGCGGATCCACCATCGCCTGGTAGGTGTTCGATGTGACGATATGCGCCAGCAATTTTTTAAGATCATACTGGTTTTCCTTGAAATAATTAGCCAGGTAATCGAGCAATTCCTCGCTCCAGGGTTTATTGGCCATGACATCCACAGGATGAACAATGCCCCTTCCAAAAAGGCGCTGCCAATAACGATTCACCATGGTACGGGCAAAGCGACCATTTTCCGGGCTTGTAATCAGCCTGGCCAACTGTTCGAGGCGCTTTTCTTTACTGGCATTTGCATCTATGGAACCAACCTCAGGCCATAAAAAACGAACCTTGGCATAATTCCCTGTGGCCTTGTCGCATTTATAAATCTGAAGCGGTTTGTCAGAAACTATGCCAGCGAGCGCATAAGCATCATCCAGTTTCCATGTATCGATGAAACTGTCATGGCAAGAGGCACATTTCATGTTGATGCCAAAAAACACCTGCGAAATATTCTGGGAGAACTGAAGTTCGGTCACCTGACTGGCATTCACATTCCCACGCCACTTGATCCCCTTGATAAAGCCCTCGGCTTCTGGCTTGGGATTGATTAACTCGCGAACCATTTGGTCGTAGGCTTTGTTTTCCACCAACGAAGGATAAAGCCATTGCGTGATCTGCTTACGGCCACCATCAATGTAACCAGTCCCCTTGTATTCGTTGCGAAGAATGTCATTAAAAAAACTCATCCAATGATCCGCATAGGCGCGTTTGTCGGCCAGCAGATTGGAAACAAGCTTTTCCCTTTTTTGCGAATCACCATTTGCAGCAAACTCTGCAAGTTCTTCCGGGGTGGGTAAAAGACCAACCAGATCCATGGAAACCCTTCGATAAAACTCCTGATCTCCAATTACCTTCAATGGCATCCCCTTGGCCACCTTAAGATACTGGTTCACCAAGCGATCAATGGGATGACCATTACCAGGCGGCAAGGAAACCGACCGAAACTTTATGGGTGGCACATAAGCCTGTATCTTGAAGGAAAAAGTTGCATCCCAAGGCAGGCCGGCATCCACCCAGCGGGCCAGGATTTGCTTTTCCTTGTCATCCAATGCCGAACCTTTCGGCGGCATCTTGTCTTCAGTATTGGAAGAGTGAATTCGCTTGATGATTTCGCTGTTTTTAGAATTACCCGGGATCGCAGCCTTGCCTTTCAAAAATGCTTCCCTGGTATCCATGGAAAGCGAACCCTTGTAGGTTCCATTTGTATGGCAGGAAGCGCAATGTTTTTTCAGTACCGGCACCACCTCGTGGACAAAATCGATCTTTGGTGTCTCGGCATACAGCGCCGCGGAAAACAATTGCTTGGCGCATATCACATAAAAAAACATGGGAAGGTATTTCACCGATTTCTCTCCGTCAGGCAGGTATTCCACGCTTTGGAATTGAAGACATTTTAATCGAATCCAGCCGATAAATGAATGGCTAAAAAGAAACCCCGCACCTGCTGGCACGGGGTTTGAAATTCCTGGTCCGGCAAATAGGTTTATTCCATCCTTCGCCCCTGAAGCTTAAAAACTGCAGGGTCAATGGAATAGGAAACAAAAGCAACCGAACCATCGCACATGGCCATGTTCAGCCCGCCGGCATGGGCACTGCCAAAACGGCTTTGGTCACTGACATTAACTTTATCCTGTGCAGGACCATTGGTATTGGTGTGCCGATACACATCGTTATTAAAACCCGTGTACATCGATTCATTATCACCAGCGTCACCACCTGTCAGATAGTTATTGGCGCTCATGTATTTTTCACCCACGAAAAAGGTATTACTGGTACCCCGGGTGATGTCAGAAAACCTAACATCGCTGCGGGCATAAACCACTCCAGTAATCGTTGGGATCGTGGTGTAAGGTGCAGCCGTCCAAAATGAGGGTGTATCACCCTGAGCTAAGGAAGCGGGACCAGCACTCAGTTCGCAAACCGAGTCACCAGCATTGGCAGCATAATCGGTTCTTGCGAGCATCGCCGGTGTGGGTGATGTCTCATAATAAGAGTAACCCATGCCGTTGGGAAAAGGTCCACGATTTCTTCTGGTTGGACAGTTATAAACACCAACTGGTGTTTCGCAGCGCTTGGAACTTCCAGCCTGTGCGGCTGCAGTACCAGGTGAACCACCCAATTCAAAGAGAGCGTTTTGCTCTATAAAAGGAAGCATGTTGTAAACCCATCCACCGGGTTGTTCTATGCCGGTACCCCTGCCAGAAACACCAACCCAAAACCATCCCCAACCGCCGGAGGGAAAACGGTTGAAGGTTCCATGATGGGCATGCAGGCCAATGGATATCTGCTTGAGATTATTCGCGCACTGCATACGATTGGCTGCCTCGCGGACCTTTTGTACCGCGGGAAGCAACAACCCAATCAAAATGGCGATGATCGCTATAACCACCAGAAGTTCTATCAAGGTAAAAGCAGTCCGCTGCCGGGAACCACCTTTCCCCATCTTCAAAAAAGCAATCATGATCAACCCCTTTATAAAGAAAAGAATTACTTCGCGGTTATCTGAATCTTTAGTGAGTCGCCCCCACGCCCGAGGCGGTCGGCTGCGATTTCCTTGCCAAGAATGGTTTCTTCGTTAAATTTCTTTGGAATAGCAGGACTGCCTTGCGAGGTTACTTTGATCTTGTAAAAACCCGGTGGGGTGCCAAAATCTGCATTGCCTTCCGCCTTGAAATTTACCACTCCCAAGGGGTCTGTTTTTCCCCTGCAAGGTTTAAGCAACTCGCCCATGAATTTTTCCGGTTCCAAAACCAAATCCGCATCTGCCAAAGGCTGACCAAATCGGCTGACATTGCAACTAAAGGACATCAGACCCAAACCGGCTTTCAGGTGAAAGGCAATCCTTTCGGATATCTCTTCCTGATCCAACTTTCCATCTTTATTGGTATCGATCACCGTTTCAGCATCTTTTAACGAAGGAGCTTTTTTAAGCTCGTCCTGATCGATAAAACCATCTTTATTTAGGTCGTATTCTTCCATTGCCGCCTTTGCAATAGCGGATGGATTAAACTTCGGAACCTTCACGGCATCACCGCCACAGCCAATGATTACCAATAGAACCAATAGAAAAATCGCGTGAGCTAGGAACTTTTGAGGCATGCAAACCTCTTGAGCAGACAGGTTAATCAAAACTTAATCATATTCTCGGGTATTCTTACCTTCTTATTCAAGGTTTTTTCGTCAAAAATTCATTTTCTTAAAGAGTGAATATAAATCTCATAGGCACCGTTTTTGTTGGAAATATAAGCTATTTCTTCTCCGGAAGGATTCCAGGCGGCAAAGTTATTCACCCCCCGATTATTGGTAATCTGCGCCAAGTTACCGCCATTTTCATCCATCACGAAAATGTTGTAATTCCCTGTGCGGTTAGAGGTAAAGGCGATTTTTCCTCCGTCAGGGCTAAAGGATGGCCAAATATCCAAGCTTCCATGGTTGGTAAGCCTTTTCGTGTCCGAACCATCCATGTTCATTGAGAGAATTTCAAAATTACCATAACGCGAGGAACTGAATACCACCCTTTGCCCATCCCTTCGAATATTCGGGTTATTATCAAAACCCGGATTCTGGGTTAACCTGGTTACCTTGGCAGAGGTAATTTCAAAAGAATAGATTTCCTGATTACCATCCCTGGTGCTAACCCATAGAAGTTTTTGACCATCCGGGGTAAACCGTGGAGATTCCTCAAACGCCTTGTGGGGAATGACAACCTTGGGCTGGGTTCCATCCGCATTCACAATATTAATTTGTAATTTGCCATCAGTTCCCTGAAGAATGTCGTGCACATAGGCAATCTGTTTCCCATCCAAAGACCAACTACCATCAAAATGCGGAGTGTTTGGTGGCGGTTGAACCAGCGGTTCCACCTTGGAACCTTGTAATTGGTCCACAGAACATAGCTCCATTTTGCCTTTGTGAATCCTGGTGAAGAGCAACTTCTTGCCATCCGGCGACCAACTGAGATGCGACTTGAAAGACCCATCGCTGGTAATCTGCCGGGCTTTTTCTTCCTGCCCGGTTTGCGGCATCACCACCTGCGCAAGGCTCCATGCAAGGCAAAAGGCAACCATCTAAAAAAGCTCCCCAATCACCTCTCCACCGGTGGCCAACCCAAATGACTGGCTTTGCTCGCTGGTTATGCCCAAGGCCTGATGAATGGTCGCGCCAAGGTCCGCAGGCGTCAGGGGGCGTTCGGCTGGCCTTTCAGCACGAGCATCACTGGTTCCAATAACCCTGCCCGGCTTGATTCCGCCCCCCGCCACCAACGCGCAGTAACAATGCTCCCAATGATCCCGCCCAGCCTTCTCGTTAATCTTGGGGGTTCTGCCAAACTCACCCACTGCGACGACCAAGGTTGATTCAAGTAACCCCCTGTCTCTTAAATCATCCAGCAAGGTGGAGATGGAACGATCCAACCAGGGGCCATGACGATCCACCATGATCTGAAAATTTCGATAGTGGTGATCCCAACCACCATCCCCGGCATCCTCCTCGGCTTCAACATGGTCACTCCAATTGACCTGAACAAAGGGAACCTTCTTTTCCACCAAACGCCTCGCAAGCAAGCACGATTGCCCAAATCGTGTTCTTCCATAACGATCACGCATGGCGGGTGTTTCCTGGCCAAGGTCAAACATCTTGCGGGATTCTGGTCGCAGCAAAAGGGCATATGCCTGTTGCATTTGCTCGGTCCATGGGGAAGCACCTTTTTGCAGTTTGCGTTCAATATCATCAAGGGCGCCAGCCAGCCTTTGCCGATCATCTAAACGCTCTGGTGTCAACCCCTGCCCCAGATCAAGAGCATTCACCCGGGTTCCTTTTTCTTCATCAAATTCAAGGCGAAAGGGATCACACGAGGCACCAAGAAAGCCCGAGTTTTCGCCTATGATGGGTTTCTTTCCCTGATGAAGCTTGCCACCTACCACGAGAAAAGATGGGAGGCCGCCTTGCATTCTTCGCACCTTGGCCACGGTGCTTCCCAGTGTTGGCCTGGCCTGTCCGGGCCTGGGTTTTCCATCAAGGCCCACGGCGCCGGCAATGCTGCCAGTAAGGCCGATGGTACCTGCCACCCCATGATCATTTGATTGGGTGTGCATGCTTCGCAACAGCGAAAAGTGATCCGACCTATGGGCAAGCATTGGAAACAGTTCCGTGAAATGCACGCCTGGAATCTTCGTTGGAATATTTGCAAAAGGACTGCGGAACTCGGATGGTGCGTTTGGTTTGGGATCAAAGGTATCCAACTGTGAGGGGCCACCCCACAACCATAAAAATATTACGGACTTTGCAGAACCAGTGGGTGCCTGTGCCAGCAACCGATCCCAGGACATTCCAAGAATCGCACTGGCACCAATCTGGATGGCGCCTCTGCGGGAAACGGGAATACTGGTTTTTGCCCCCAATGTAAGCATGGGAAACCTTCTAGGAAACAGGAATCAGGCGCACCTGTTGCACATCCATCACCGCGGCCTTTGCCTTTTTCACCACGCGAATTTCCAAGGTCTTTCGGCCGGAACTGTCTATGTTGACTTCGCCAACAATCCTGGGCTTGAACGCCTGGAATCCACCAGTGTCTTCAACCACAAAAGGTATTTCATTACCGCCAACCACCACTTTCACATCACTGCCGCCCTGCCCTGTTCCACATCCCTGGGTAACCTCTATTTTGAACTTCCCGGGCTTGCTAACCTCAAATTCCCAACTGGCCCAATCCTTGTCATTCACCCAAAAGCCAAGGGTGTTTTTATGAACCGCCGGTTCAAACCGAAGCATCACACCATGCACCTGTGCCGATTTACCATGGAGGGTAACCAGGCCCTTAGCATCTTGCGGGTTGGGTTTGTAAGCCTCGTTGGGCGTCATCATCTTTGCGCCTATGTCGCTACGCCATTGGTTCAGCTTTACCAGCAATTCCTTCACCACCTCGGGCTTGTCCTGGGCCAGATTGCGGTTTTCGGATTGATCTTTCTCCAAGTCAAAAAGCTCGGTTCTGCCATCCTCGGCGAATTCGATCAGCTTCATATTTCCATGACGAATGGCGCTGCCGGGACGGCCACCCTGATTACTGTAATGAGGATAATGCCAGTACAAGGTTCGCTCTTGATTTTTCGCAGGGTCTGCCAAAACACTTTTCAGGCTAACACCGTCCACTTTTCCCGCATGAGTAAT
>JBEGQX010000319.1:0-20793 GCA_041180805.1 Planctomycetota bacterium | reverse complement strand
CGTAGCCTCGAATTAAGCCACATGCTCCACCGCTTGTGTGAGCCCCCGTCAATTCCTTTGAGTTTCAGCCTTGCGACCATACTCCCCAGGCGGGGTACTTAACACTTTTGCTTCGACTGTGAACCCATGTTAGTCCACAATCTAGTACCCAAAGTTTAGGGCTAGGACTACCGGGGTATCTAATCCCGTTTGATCCCCTAGCTTTCGCGCCTCAGCGTCAGTTGAGATCCAGCACATCGCTTTCGCCACTGGTGTTCCTTCCAATATCTACGCATTTCACCGCTCCACTGGAAGTTCCACATGCCCCTACCTCACTCTAGACAACCAGTATCAAAGGCACTTCTCCAGTTGAGCTGGAGGATTTCACCCCTGACTTGATCGCCCGCCTACGCGCCCTTTAAGCCCAGTGATTCCGAATAACGTTTGGACGGTTCGTCTTACCGCGGCTGCTGGCACGAACTTAGCCCGTCCTTCCTCCAGAGGTCACTCAACCTTGCGGCTTGTTCCCTCTCGACAGTGCTTTACAACCCGAAGGCCTTCATCGCACACGCGGCGTCGCTCGGTCAGACTTGCGTCCATTGCCGAAGATCCTCGACTGCAGCCTCCCGTAGGAGTCTGGCCAGTGTCTCAGTGCCAGTGACGCGGGTCGTGCTCTCACACCCGCTAGACATCTTCGCCTTGGTGAGCCATTACCTCACCAACTAGCTAATATCACATGGGCCCCTCATAAGGCTTCACATTTACTGAGCTATCGATGCCGACAACTCAGACCGTCCAGTGTTACCCATCCGTTAGAATGGCTATCCCGAACCTTAAGGTAGGTTACCCATGCATTACTGCCCCTTTCGCCACTTTTCTCTGAGAGTTACCCCCCAGAGACTCGTTCGACTTGCATGCCTAATCCACGCCGCCAACGTTCATTCTGAGCCAGGATCAAACCCTTCAAAAAAATATGCTTGAGAGTAAACTCTCTTAAATCGGCGGCACCTTTGACATGCAAAGGGATGGCCGTTTTAAATAGCAAATGATGAGTTTGAGATCACTTTGTTAAGCTTTTGACTCTATAAAGAACTCGGAGTTCACGATTTTCATCGTTGAACCTTCGAGAATGAGCCCGCTTTAACAAAGCAGACACATCCTCGCTTATTGGCTATATAAACCACCGAATTGTCAAAGACCAAATTATCTGAGCAGAGCCCAGATTCGACGAACAACTTTCGCAAGCGATTGTTTATTCGTCATTCAGTTCCTCATAATTGAGGATAATTTGAGTATAGGGTCACCCTCCATAGGTGTCAACCATTGCGGTGAAAATATTTTTACCTCCGCCTTCGCCAATTCAATTACCCTTACTAATAAGGCTTTATTTCTAATTAATTCTCCCCAAAAAAATCATTCCTTCTAAAATAATTTAAACCAATATTCTCTTTCTTCGAGGTTTGGATGCCTTCTCCAAATGTTTTAATTTTGCGTGCTCCGGGCTCAAATTGTGATCAGGAAACACAATATGCTTTTGAAAAAGCTGGCGCCTGTGCAGACCGGTTGCATATTTTGCAGCTTCGTGAACAGCCCGGCATTTTAAAAAAATACCAAATTCTTGTGATTCCAGGTGGCTTCACCTATGGCGACGATGTTGCCGCAGGCAAAATCCTTGCATCTCAGATTACCCATTTTCTCAAAAACGAGCTGCGATCCTTCAGGGATGCGGAAAAATTAGTTCTTGGAGTATGTAATGGGTTCCAAGTCCTTTTAAAATCAGGACTTATAATCCAATCAGACGAGGATGGCCCTTGCGCTACACTAACCAACAATAATTCAGGTCGATTTGAATCCCGCTGGGTTCATTTAGAAGCCAACCCAGGGAATTGTCCTTTCCTAAAAGGCATTCATCGACTTTTCGTTCCTGTTGCCCATGGTGAAGGTAAATTTGTCACTCGCGAACCTTGGATTCTTCATGGGCTGGAGAATTCAAAGCAAATTGTTCTTCGATATGTCACCGCTGATGGAGAACCTGCAAAAGATTTCCCGGAAAACCCTAATGGTTCCATGGGGAATGTTGCTGGCGCATGTGATCCTTCCGGCAGAATTCTAGGGCTAATGCCACATCCTGAAAGACATATTTTACCCACCCAAAACCCTCACTGGACCAGAAATGGCCTTTCTGAAGAAGGCGATGGTTTTGCAATCTTTAAGAACGCGGTAAAATATTTTCAGTAGGCAACTCTTATTCAGGAGAATTCATATGACCTTTTCCTCCAAGGAAAAAAAGTGCTTTGATGTTCTTCTGGATCTTGCGATTGCGGAAGACCTTGAACCATCTGGCGACTTAACCAGCAAAGCCACACTTTCAGACGACTTGGTTGGAAAAGCCACCCTTGTAAGCAGGGCAGAGGGCGTTCTCGCCGGTTCCTCCGCCGGGGAATTCACATTTGCTGAAATTGCGCCTAAAGCACAATGGTTCGGTCTTGTTTCGGATGGAACAAAAATTCAAAAAGGCACAGAACTGGCAAAAATCCAAGGGCCCATTCGAAGCATTCTCGCAGCGGAACGCATAGCCCTGAATTTCATGCAAAGGCTCTCGGGCATCGCATCCCTTACCAAAAAATACACAGATGCCGTTCAAGGAATTGATGTCAAAATATTAGACACAAGAAAAACAGAACCAGGCTGGAGAATACTGGATAAATATGCGGTGCGTTGCGGAGGCGGGCATAACCACCGCATGAGCCTGTGCGATGGAATTTTAATCAAGGATAATCACCTTGCAGCATTGGGAGGTGGACCAGCCTCGATTCGAAAAGCCATTCTTCTCGCCAGACAGTTTTTCTCGGGAAATTGGGATATTGAGGTGGAAGTAGATAACCTTGAAATGTTTGACACCGCACTTCAATCCACTCCCAGCATCATTCTGCTCGACAACATGAGCATTCCTGATATGTCAGAGGCTGTTAAAAAAAGGAATGCGATAGCACCATCGGTTGCGCTCGAGGCGTCCGGTGGGATTCAACTTGCAAACCTCAGGGAAATTGCCTTAACCGGAGTGGATCGAATTAGCATCGGAGCCCTGACACATTCAGCCCCGGCACTTGATCTAGCGCTTGATTACACTTTCGAATGAACCAGTTGACTCCGACGGAAATTTGGGATTTGGAAACGCGGTTGGTAGGCAAAAAAACCATGGTTTTTGATGCTGTTTCCAGCACATCAGATATTGCAAACCAATATTCCAGCCGGCTTGAATGCGATGGTTTGACAATACTTGCAAGGGAACAAAAGGCAGGCCGAGGCCAGCATGGAAGGGTTTGGTGTGCGGGTAGAGATCAATCCGTGTTACTTTCCGTATTGCTATTCCCTCCGACCAATATTCGAAAACCATCCCTGCTGACTTCGCTGGCAGCAGTATCAGTGGTTAAAACCGTGGAATCATTTGTTGGATTCAGGCCGACCATCAAATGGCCCAATGACATTTTGACGGCTGGCAGAAAACTCTGCGGCATTCTTATTGAACAGAATCATGCTGTAGTGATGGGTATTGGCCTTAATGTATGCCAATCACAGGCGGACTTTGGAATTCACGGTTTGGGCGAAGCAATTTCCATGCAAGAGTTAACCCCTTACCATCTGACTTCCCGGGAAGTCGCAAAGCGTTTGTTAATCCATCTAGATGAAGAATACCAAAGCTTGTTGTGTGGAAACATAAGTGGACTTCAAAATGATTGGCAAACCGGCCTTGGCCTGTTAGGAAAAGAGGTTTGCATCGAGGAACACAACAAAAAACACCATGGGTTACTAGCCAAGCTTTCATTTGAAGAAATCGAAATATTGACCTCTTCAGGCAGCGTGACCCGGATGATACCTGAAAAAATCAACCACATATACGCCGTATAAATCGAAGGTGGTCGAAATGAATCATGGAATAAGAATAAGGATTGAGCCCAACCTGATAATAGACCACATTCAGAAGGATGAGTTCTGCCAGATTGTTGATGTGCGTGGGAAGTCAAAACGCCTTCAGCATGCCATGAAAATTCCATCTGCTTTCATAGTAGAACCTGAAAATCTTCCAAAACTATCCGCTGAATGGGATAAAACAAAAAGTTATTATCTATATTGTGCCTGACCACATGACGCCCAAGCGGCCAGTTTGGCCCAACTTATGCGAGACCATGGTTTTCAAAGAGCCTACGCTATCAGAAATGGTATGGAAGGCTGGGTATCAGCAGGTGGATTCCTAGAACCTTGGAAAAATCAAATGCGCCTTTTTGAACGTTCTTTCCATTCGGCATATCACAACATTGCACTGGATGAGGCGCTGCTTTTACAAGCTGAGCAATCGAACTCTGGCGAAGTGTTACGAATTTGGGAATTAGATAGCCCGGCCGTAATCCTTGGTTCAGGTTGCAAACACGAACTCGATGTGGATGTTGCTTCGTGCGAAAAGGATGGCGTTCCAATACTAAGACGCTCGAGCGGCGGTGGAACTGTTCTGCTGGGGAAAGGCTGCCTTCTTTTTACACTCATTCTTCATTTGGAAAGCCGGCCAGGGCTTGCAACCATCAAAGGCTCTTACCAAGCCATCATGGGCAAGATGGTTGATTGTCTTGGTTTGCCAAATTCTTCCCATGATGGTATTAGCGACCTCACCATGGGCAGCAGGAAATTTTCCGGCAATGCACAGCAAAGAAAAAGCAATTATATTCTGCATCATGGTTCCATCCTTTACGATTTTGATCTTGGAACCATACAAAAATACCTCAAACATCCTCCCATGGAACCCGAATACAGATCAGGGCGAAGTCATTCGGATTTTCTGACAAACATTCCACTCACAAGAATTGAAATCAAGGAAAGAATTAAAAATGTATGGGCCTGCCGGGAAACACCCCAAAACCTTCCCATCGAAGAAACAGAAAAGCTTGTGACAGAAAAATATCTATTAAATTCATGGACATTCAGGAGGTAGTTGTTCTTTAGCCTCCAAAAGCTCTTTTAACCTTGCAACCGCTGCACCCAACGAAGCCGCAGCCATTTCGAAATTGGTGTGATCAGAAAAATTTTTATAATTCGAAGAATAGTAATCACTCGCCCTGCGAAGTTTTGACATTTTGCCACCAAGGCGGTGAAAAAATTCCGGCCAATCTTTTTTCTGAAAGGCCGGTTCGGTAGCCCTTATGCAATCAAACAAGGTTCGGGGAACCTCGAGCATTTCCTCATTTTCCTGAATTTCATCAGCGTGCTTGAGGAAAGTTCTTATCATCCAAAGGTGAGCCAACTCACCCTGGATACTTGCAATTAATTTTTCTTGATCCATGGGGATTTATTTTCCCGATTGACCTGCGGGTTTTGGAACCCCGGCCTGAACTTCGGATTCTTCCTTGGAAAGCAGTACCAAAAAAGCTCCTGCTCCGACCGCCAAAATTCCAATCCACAGCGATATCCCTGGTTTGTGCTCAATACCAAAATGCATGAAGTCGCCACCCTTTTGCGGGTGCCATAAGAAACTAACCAATGTGTTAATTACCGGAGCCAGACCGAAAATTAAAGGAGCAATGAACACCCGGAAAGACGCCGGAGGCAAACCGCCCTGTTTGGCAGCATCCACCGCTGCCTTGGAGGCAAATATCACACAAATGGCACCAACCGCCCCTGCAACCCCTGCCAATCCGGAAAACACCAAGCCAGAGTTATGAAATTCCTTGGGGGCAAGCACATACCCTGAACTCATTAAAATTATGGGCACAATCACCGCCACCAGGAAGTACGCCAAACCAACGCATAATATGGACATTAACCTTCCGCCAAGCTCCCCTGGTTTGCCTGTTAACTCTAATCCACCATAAAAAATTATGGGAACATAAGTACCCCATGCCAACCCGGCGAGTACCACATAAAGAACCCATTCATAGGTAAAATGAGATGACACCTCAGGTGTATTGACGCTTTTAACTTCTGCTTTAACAACTGCCTGGGCGGGCTTTGCAACATTAGATTCTGAAGCCTCCTTGGAATACAAAACCAAAAACGCCCCCATGCCAACCATTACAATTCCAACAAACAATTTATAACCCGGCACCTTTTCAAAGCCAAAATGCCAAGGCTGATCAGGCTTAGGATGCCATAAAAGACTTACCAATGTATTAATGACCGGCGCCAGGCCAAAGATGAGAGGCGCAATATACATTCGATAGGTATTTTCCGGTTGGCCACTTGCCTTTGCCGCATCCACCGCTGCCTTGGAGGCAAATATCACTGCAATGGCACCAACTGCACCCATAATTCCCGCAAGGCCTGAAAACACCAAGCCTGTTTTTTTCATAGGTGGCCAGGCGTGACGCTTGGTTACAAACAGAAAAAAAGGAATTAAAACAGCAAGAACAAAATAAGCAAGACCCACACACAAAATGGATGTAAGTCTCCCCCCCAATGTAGCACCAGGCGTGGCTAACTCACGGCCCCCATAAAAAACGATTGGAACATAGGTGCCCCAAGCCAGCCCAGCCATGATCACATAAATAAGCCACTGAAAATTCTTTTGCACGTTCCAACTCCCTATTGAATTATTCCTTGCGCATCGACCTGAGTATGTTTTCCGACTTTATGGTCCACAAACTAATCACACAAACCATCAATCCAAAAAGAAACATCCCCAATTGAATCATAAGCAGCATCCACCATCTTTCCCAGGAGGATTGCTCAAGTGGTATCACAGAAAACAAGGCCGCGCCACTTCCGATCCCCAATCCCAGCGCCAAAAGAATCGCATATTCCAAAAGAAATAGCGACTGGACATTCCAATTGTTAAAACCAAGGGCCTTCAACAAACCAATTTCACCACGTCTCTCCCAAACTGAACGAATCAGGGTGGCTGCAACACCGAAGGTACCCAGAACAAGCCCAATACTCCCCAAAGCCTGAAACATGGAAAGATAAGCGTTTTCAACAGCACCGTACTTTCTAAGTAATTCTTCAGCCTTTTGAATATCCACACCGTAATCCGCCAGGGCAATTTCCAATAATTCCAAAAGTCGGGGCGAATCCTTATCATTGGATTCAAACAAAAACATGGAGTAACCTTCGTGAGAAGGATATAGCTTCAAAAAGTTTTCTTCCGAAAGAAGAATTTCCGATTGAAAAAGGGAGTTTTGAAGCAATCCGTCAAATTTGATTTCGGTTTTTTCGCCACGCCCATTGATCAGATTAAATACTTTTCCAAAACCGGTATGCAACATCCATTCAGCAGTGTTTTTTTCCACAAAAGCCGGAATAATTCCGGCGCCCACCTGTAAAACATTCCAAGGGTTATCACCTTTTGCATTTATGGCTGAAAAAACAAAACCACCCCTTTGCATGAATGAAGGTGGCAAGCCAATAATCCTGGGCTTTTCAGGGGCAAACAAATTGGAACAACTAACATCATCGCCTGGCAAATAACGCAACGGAATCCATTTGCTTTTAGAAAGCAAGCCATTAAGTTCTGCGGCAAAGTTCCTGGCTTTTTGCGGATCCCCCCTTAAGCTTTTAGCCAAACCATCCGCAAGAAAATCAGAGAACGACTGATCTTGTTGATTCACTAACAAAGGCACACTTGTTTTTACCACCAAAGAAAAACCCCCTGTTCCGGAATTAAGTCCTTTTTCGGTTTTTGGATCTTTTCGAAATGGCTCAACAGCAATCAATAAAAATGCCGCCGAAGCAAGCAACCCAGAACTCAACATGGCTCGTGAATAATTTCGGCATAGATTTTTAAGCGCCAAAAAGCCAAAGCCAATCAAGCCACCAGAGCGAATCACAAACTTTTTCACCCGCATCAGAAATGACAAATAAACGAACATGAATCCAATCAAAGCCAATCCGCCAGAACCAAAAAACATCAATGCCCTGATTTCGTGGTTGTTTCCTTTTGGAATCATGGCAAGGACTAAAGAAACCAGCACTAAACCGGTACCGCTAAAAAACCAGAACAAATAACCAGCGCCTGAACTAGATTGTATATCCCGAACTTCTCCTCTTAAAAGTGCCAGGGTAGAACCTCGGGATATTTTTCCCACCGAGCGAAATACCACCAAGATAGCCATCACAACTGTTATGGCCCCGCCAATCACCAATGATTTTGGAGAAATATGCAATTCTAAAATCGATTGCAGGGTTTTATCTGGCCAAGTCGTTTTCAATAGATAAAGCAAACCGTTTGCGTATATGGTCGAACAAAAACCACCAACCAACGCACCAATCAGCGCAATTAAAATCAATTCATAAAGCAAAAGGTTTCGGACCAATCTGGGGGTGGCGCCTAGTGAAAGCAGTAACCCAATTTGCGAAAATCTTCTTTCAAGATGTAATCGAAATAGCAACCCAACCAAAATCAGCGCACTGGCGATAAGAAAAAAGCTAAACCCAAGAAAAAGCAGAGAAAAGTCAGTGCCTGACTGGCTTGCTTGAATCATGTTTTGACGAAGATTTTTAAAAACCAATCCCCTGGATTCCGGGCTCAATTGGCCAATTAATTCAGACTCAAATTTCTCCAACAGACTTGAAACCGCACCGGGATCCTTTGCATAAAACCTGATTGAGGAAGTATCCCCAAATCTTGTTCCCCACAGTTTTTGGGCAGTTTCCAGCCTTATAAATGCCTTCGGAATTGTTTTGAAGTCTTTCCAATATTTCTCGTCCCGCGGTTTGATTCGCTTATTGTCGTAAGGAAATGGCGGATCCCAGGAATCCAAAGTAAGCCGGTCCGTGATCCCTGGAAAATCGGGCGCAATATCAGGATCAAGGACTTCACCATTCCCACTTGAAATTCCAGAAAAAACAAAGCCCTGATTTAATTCTTTTGGTTTTCCAACACTTTCGGGTGCAAAGAAACTTAACTGAATCTTTTTATCCTTAAGCTGGAAAGGCGAATCATTCCACGGAAACAACGCCAAAGGATATTCACCAGATGGATCCTTCAAATTAAGCCCCATGCGTTCGGCAAGAAAATCATCCACCCCGGCAACAAGTGAATAGGGGATTTCATCCTTGTCATTGGAAATGGTGTTTGCCAGATAGACTTGAATTTGAGAAGCAACCAATCCAGCCTTATCAGCAGCTTGAAATGCCTTTTGGGTAACTTCTTTATGAATGAGAAATCTATCCGCTTCCAGATTCAGATATGGACGGTTTTCTGAGTAATACTTTTCCAACGATTTTGAAGAAATCCGTTCGCCGGATTTTTGAATCACATCCCTTAACACAGCATCTGCAATCTTGCCTTGATATTCCCTTTTTTCCAAAACTCCATCCTGGTTTCGATCCAATTTGGCGATCAGTTTTTTTGCACGCCCCTCAGGGGAGCTTAACTTCAGACCATAATCTTCCAAACCAAGCATTGTTTCAAACTGCTTCGAATTTACTTCAGCATCGGCAAGCAACACATTCACCTTGCCTGCCATTCCAAGTTTTGCCTGAAGTTCCGACAATTTGACATAAATATTTAGAGGTTGTTCCACCCCACCCGACACCGAAAAAACATTCATTGGATGAGCAGAATCAAGAATTGAATCAACCGAAAGTTGCCAAGAGTCAACAAGATCATTTTTCCTACCCAGAAATGACTCTCTTGGAATATCCGTCTGCCTGGGTAACAACGCCACTATTTGTTTTCCAGAAGAAAGACCGAGTTTTTTACCCAAGATTGAATTAATAATCGCACCTTGATTTCGGAAACCGGCTTGGTTTTTGAAAAATGAATCCTCAACACCAAAAATCTGCACGCCGGAGGCTTGAGAAACAAGGGAGTCTGATTCGTCCCTAAATTGGATTGTGGCCTGGAGCAGTAGGACCGGTTGAATATTACCGCCCATGCTGGAGGCCAATGACGCTCTAAACATGTTTTGGGAAACAACTGCGGATTCAACCCAGCCTAATTTTTTTTCAACAATTCCAGCAAGGCTGTGGCGCAGTGAATCGCCCACCACAAAGGCGCCTGTAATGGATACACAAGCCACCATGACCCCAAAAAACACAGCAAGATTGCCTAAAAGATGATGCCGGAAAGAGGCAATTACAAATTTGCGCCAGGAGTAGTTCATCAATTTTTCCCCTGATCCAGCAAAACTCCATCCTGCATAATTTTTTGAACGGGGAATTTAGCCGCAAGCTCCGGACTATGGGTAACGACAACAAGGATATTGTTTTCCTCACGATGTAACTTGATCAGCAAATCCATGACCGATTCAGCATTTTTTCTATCCAGGTTGCCTGTGGGCTCATCAGCCAGAAGTATCCTTGGTTTCATGAACAAAGCCCTGGCCACCGCAACCCTTTGTCTTTCACCGCCTGACAATTCGGAGGGAAAATGAGTCACGCGATGAGAAAGGCCAACTCGTCCGAGAAGATCCAAAGCCCATGTTTCGGAATTCTCTTTTGCCTTGGATACAAGCGCGGGAATCAAAACATTTTCAAGGACGGTGCATTGGGGAAGTAAATGATGGTCTTGGAATACAAATCCAACTTTCTGATTTCTGAATAGCGCCAGGCTTTGTTCATCTCCCTCCAGGGGATTTTTCCCATCCAGCAAATAATTCCCAGATGTGGGTTTTTCCAATCCTCCAAGAATGTGCAACAAAGTACTTTTGCCGGAACCGGAAGGCCCCATTATGGAAAGGCTGGCCCCGTCATCCAATGATAAATCAATACCGGTTAACACCTTTACCGATCCTGATTCCGTGAAAAATTCCTTGCATAGCTGTTGAACTTGCAAACTCATGAATTGGCTCCCATTCCATGAACCAAAGCCAGTGCACCCAAACCGTAGAAAGTATATTCCACATCCGCTCCCGCATCCCAACTACCACCACGGAAACCACCGTCCGGAAGCTCAGTACTGTTGAGGTAAGATTTCACTTTTTCCAAATTGATCAAACCCAATCCCTTCAAATCCGACAAAGACCATAGAGAGGTGAAAGTGGAAAGGACATCACAAAAGGGAATTCTGGAATTTGCCTTGAAGCCCCCCTCTTCGCCCACCATCCCATTAAAAAATGCCTTTCCCTTTGATGCAATATCTTGAACTAATTCCTTTTTGGAAATGGCCATCAAAACTCCATAACCAGCAGCGGTGGGATTCGTGCCACTTTTTCGCATGGGGGAATATTCCACAAAGCCTCCGTCTTCCCGGCTTCTGGACATGACAAATGATTCCAGCAAATGCAGATCCGCAGGGTTATTCCCAATCAATTGATGGCATAGCAATGCAAGAAAAGTCATGTAAGTGCTGCTTTCCTGCGATTGGGGATTTTTTGCAAAACCGCCATCCGGTCTCCGAAGGCCAGTTAGAAATTCCTTAACGGAAATAGTCCAATCACCATGGGCCTCAAAAACATCCGGTCCACCACCAACACTTACTAGAACAGCGCTGTAAATCAGGGAAAAAAAATCCAGCAGGCTGGTTTTCGAATGCATCTGGGATTTAAGGAAAACTGCAACCCTATCACAAATTTGAGGTTCCAAAGCACCCATAATAGCGAGTGATCTTAGGGCAAAACCTGTATAGTACAAATCTCCTCCCAAGTCTCTCCCGCAGAAACCCCCATCCTTTTGTTGGTGCGACAGAATAAAAGATTTGTGCTTAGCCAATTTCGAAGGTGGTATATTTTCAGCCTTACGATGCAATTCCGCTGTCAATCTTTGCAAATAACTGTTGGATGCAATCATGATCGGGAACCACCAAGAAGCTTTTGCCTCATCCATTCTGGAATCGGAATGGTTTTGGCAGGGCAATCTCGACTCATCTCACACAAGACAGAAACCATGCGCCCCTTGGCGACCAACTGATCCTGAAGAAAGAATTCCCCCAAATAAGCAACCGAGGTGTTTCCAACTTTTTCCACTGTTACATGAATTTCAAGCACATCCTCAAACTTCACTGGTTTGGTAAAATCCATCTGAGCACTAACCCTTGGCATGCCGTAATGTTTTCCATCTTTTTGCATCATCACGGAAAAACCAAGCGATCTTAGAAAATGATGCTCTGCCTCCTCTAGAAAACAGAAATAAGAGGAAAAATGAACCATGCCAGCCATATCTGTATCTGCAAATTCAACCCTGCGGTGGCAAATAAACTTTGACATAACTTTCCCCAAAAATCATTGTTGCAGCAGGGAACTGTAAAGCGCATTAACTTGCTCAGCCATTCTGGAAGAATTAAAAAAATTCTTCACAGCGTTGCGTCCAATTTCACCCTGCGCCCTGATCTGACCTTGATTCTGAAAAATATCATCCATCTTTTCAGAAAGATTCCCAACCTGATTTGCCTTGAACAACCACCCCCCGCCGACTGCTTTTTCCATCAATTCTGGGAACGATCCATGATCAGGCTGAAGCACTGGAACCCCATGAGACCAAGCTTCTAATACATAAAGGCCCTTTGGTTCAAGATACGGACTGGGAACGCAGAGAATATCAACCGACTCATAAAAGTGACTTTTGGAAGCACCATTAGGACAACTGACATAGTCAAAGTCTTTGGCAAGATTAGCATCGTTGACCTTTGCCATTTGCTGTTTGAAAAAAAGAGACTGGTTTTGCCCCAGCCAGCCGGAAGCCTTTAGCTTTATGCCAGATTGTGGATTTTTCTTGCGCAATTCAATCCAAGCATCCACTAGAAGATGAAATCCCTTTTCAGGGCATATTCTGGCAAAATATCCAATTGTTTTGCCTGCACCTTGAGAACTCCCGGAAAATTCCGGGACGGCTATACCAGGCAATATGGTAGATATTTTTTCCCTTTCCAAACTCAGGTATGAACTCATGCGATCTGCATAACTGGTTGAAGTGGCAGTAATGGCATCGAAGGCCGTGGAGTTTTTCCGAATTAATTGAATAGCTTGCTGCCTGAATTGTTCAGGCAAGGATTCCAGAAAAATATCATCCCCCTGAAGGGTTCCAACAATTTTCGCTCCGGTTGCGTCCTTAATGGAACCGGCAAGGCCTGACAACAACAAATTGGAAAAATGAACTACATCCGGTTTGAAATGGTTTTTCAACCAGTCGGCAAGATCAGCAATTTCCGAACTTTGATATCCTTTCTGCCCATTTAACATCGATAGGGTCAGATCACCCAATTCTTCCGCTTTGGTGGAAACCGCAAATCTGGAAACCCACCTTAACAATGGAGGAAAATCCATAAGCCGGTTCAACCATTTTGGCATGTGCCTAAACAATTGAAACTTTTGTTGCAAGTATACATTAATTCCCCCCATAAAAACCCTGGGGGCACTTGCATCTATTTCATCTGTTCGAATAGGCGTATAAGTCGGTAGTAGTATGGCATCATGCCCCTGCTGCCTTAGGGCAAGAACAAGCAGATTATCCTGTATGCAACTTCCGCAATACATTCCGGCAGCACCGGCGGTGATCAAGGCAATTTTCAGTTTTGCCATACTGCCACCAAGATCTCTGGTTTACTAGCCGTGACTTACAGCCTCTTCTTTGGGTTCTGCAAGAAAGAAGCTGGTTAGAAAACCTATAACAAATACCAGAACACCTGTAATGCCAGCAGCGAAAGCAACTCTTTCAAAATTATTGCTACCGACCGTAAGCATCGGGGCTATCAAATTGGTGGTAAGAAAGGCGGCAGATGTTCCAATCATGCGGCCACCCACATTGGTTGCAAAAGCACCACCAGTACCACGTAAATGAACTGGAAAAACTTTAGGCAAGTATTCACCAAAGTAAGAAAATTGCGCAACTATACACAAGCCGGCCAGAAAAACTCCATAGTCAAAGTACTCTGGCTTGTTTGGAAATACCCAGAACCAAACCACGGGTACAACAAGCAATCCTGGAACCTGAAAAATCCAGAGCAAAACCCTTTTGCTTGCTATGGATACCAAGGCAATAGCAAGAAGAATTCGCCCCATGAGTCCGCCTAGTTCCTGCATAAACTGAACCTTTTCCCTGCGGGGTTGAACTTCCTCTTTGTTGATCTTTCCCATGCTTTTCAGGTTTGAATTAAATTCTTTTTGTTTAGCCTTAAACTCTTCGGACTCTTTGTCCAAACCAGCCAACTGCTTTTCGATTCCTTTGTTAGCTTTAATGAGTGGTTCCATTTTCTCTCGGGTTGGCTTTAAATCTGGCAACCCGGGAACCCCCTGTGTAACTGTAACTTGCAGAGTACCAAAGGCAGCGGCGTACGCACAAGCACTCAGAATTGTCGCTACGATGGTTGTCTTGAACAAACCGGGTGCAAAAATTTCTCCAAATCTCGGTCTTCGAAGGGTTCCTGACTTTTTTCTTTCGAGCCATACAGGAGATTCGGGAACAAAAGGAAGCATTAAAGCGATTGGAATTGCAGGCAGAAGACCTGTCATCAGGGTAAAACGCCAAGCGGGATTAGCGGGGTCTCCCACGGGCAATGCCGGCAATTTTTTAGCTGCAATAAGGTAACCTATGCCTGCACTTACCGCAGTAACTAAAAGACCGCCAACACTGGCAAAGGCTTGGGTCCAACCTATGGCGAGTTCGCGCATACGCTTCTCGGGAAAAAGTTCAGCAAGCCATGTTACCGCGGCCACAAATTCAACACATACGCCAACAAATGTTGTGCAACGGAAAAAGATAAGCCAATTCAGATCCGTGCTCAGACCTGCAAGAACAGGAGAAAAAGAATAAATAAAAATACTGCCAGCCATGACAGTTTTTCTGCCGAGACGGTCAATCAGCCACCCTCCCATCAAACCGAACACGCCCCCACAAAGAGCGGTCATCCAAAGAACTCTTCCAACCCATGCGGTAACTTCTGGATGATTGGGGGGAAGTTTCAATAATTCAGAGAGCGCGGGAGCAAGAACCAACGGAGTCATCAACAACTCGTAGGTATCAAAAAGGAAGCCAATTGCTGCAACGGTTAGAACTAACCATGCGGTTTTATCAAATGATTGTTTTGGTGAAGAGCTCACAGGTTCCCCTTTAGAAGAAGTATGCAGGCAGGATAATGGAATATTTATAACCGGAACCTGTGCCGATGTCTAAGAACAATTTAATCACATTTTTGCCATCTCACGCATTTCTTGGCGCATCAACTCCATGGGTTCCACAACGGTATCCACACTATCCTTAAAAAGGTCACCCACGAGCAAGTCTATCACATGACGTTTCATGTCAGGGTTTTTGCGAATGAAACCGCCAAACGAAAAGCCCTCATAAAATGCGTAAACAAGGCGTTTCATGCGGTCCATACCCTGAATAAACTGAGGTCCCCACTTTCCCAATTGCTCGGCAGATGTATTGTTATTTTTTAATCCCTCTGCAATTGCGTCGGCAGCCATTTCACCAGACTTTAACGCCAAAAACACACCTGAGGAGTAAATAGGATCGAGAAACCCAAACGCATCACCCACCAAAACCCAGCCATTACCAGCAACCTGACTACATTTGTAAGAAAAATCCTTGGTGCTGTAGTAACCTGTAACCCGCTCACCAACAGAAACACGCTTTTTGGCGGCAGGACAACGATTCAATTCTCTTTCAAAAATTTCTTCATGGGAAAGTTTATCTGCAAACATATCGTCCAAAGATCCCACCACACCAACGCTCACGATATTATCTTGTAAGGGAATGTACCAGAACCAGCCCTTCTTTCCTTCAGTTTGTAACACTAATGTAGCGCCTTCATCCAATCCAGATTCACGGGATGCGCCTTTGAAATATGCCCATACCGAGGCCTTGCGCAAGTTTGGATCAGGTACTTTGATTTTTAACCGGCTTCCCAAAACAAGGCTTTGGCCACTTGCATCCACAACAACTTTGGCAAATACATCATTAATTGTTCCATCAGGTCCCTGTACTTTTACCCCAACACATCGATCACCTTCAAAAATCGCATCCATCACCCTGCAACCATATTGAATATCGGCACCAAGATCGCTGGCGTTATCTAAAAGCATTTTGTCGAATTCACTTCGAACCACCTGCCAGGTTTGTGAGGCTTCGTGAGGGTTATTTTCAAAAAAGTAAAAAGGCTGTGATTCTTTACCAGTATCGGTGACAAATTGAACGCTGTATTTTTTGGTGAACTTACTCGCTTTGATTTTTTCCAGAACACCCATTCTGCGAAGTGTCCAATAGGTATCTGGCATAAGAGACTCGCCTATGTGAAAACGGGCTCCTTTTTCTCTCTCGAAAAGTCGAACGGAAAGACCGTGCTGGGCCAGAATGGTAGCCGCTGCAGCTCCGGCAGGTCCTCCGCCAATAACTATCACATCTAAAGTATTAGAGGAAAAATTTACCATGGCAGGTTCTCCAAACTGATACTTGTTTAAACAACTATTAATTTATAGCTTATCTATCGGCTTTTTTCAAGAAAGCTTCCAGCAATTCGGTTGTTTAAGTGATTTTCAAACCCTTAGCTTCATGCCTCTGGCGATACGACCTCAAAAACTTCCACCGCAACCTGGTTTCCTACGTGAATTTTCGCCAAACGACCGAAATAAGTGTTGTTATCAGACCTTTCAAACCAATGTAATCTGCCTTGAAATGGGTCGATTGCCAGCAGGGAAACCAACTCTAACTTTCGCAAAATCTCATGGCGAATGAGAATTCTTCCCAATGGCTCTTTTCTTGCCAATATTTCCTGTTGGGCTGCGTGAGGCAAAAAATCCAAACGAATTCTCATCGCCCCGAAAAGAATGATTCTTCCAGTTTTTTCCCCAATTAAATTCAAAATACGGGAATAATTACTGCCTTGAATCGATTCGGAAAGCACCTTAACCCTTACGGATTCGGCAAAATGCTTTTCCATGGTTACCGTCATGTGGTGTTCATGATCCAAAAGAGATCTAAATGGTTCCGGCATGGTTTTGCCAGCCATAACCTTGACTGGTGGGAGGTGTTCCGTGGAAAAAGACTCAAACAAATGTTTGAGCATTTCCAGGGGTAACCTCTCCGTGTTCATCGAGTTTTACCCAGTTGGATCAATGGGGTGGAATTATTTTCCGATTCAGGAGCAGCATCCTGCTTTTCCAGCACAGTATCCACCAGGAAATAAAGCAACCTTCTCACAGAATCACTTTCCACCTCATCCGCCATGGCCTCGGCGCGAGAGCGGAATTTATCCACAAGCTTCCATGCCTTTTGAAAAACATGCTGTTGATTTAAAAGAAGGCGCATTCGCTCCACTATCTCAAAGGTTTGTTCACCTTTCCTTGCCCGGGCGATCAAGTCGATCACCTCTTCGCGCTGCGCAGGGGTGGATGTTTCCAGAAGCATAGCCAGAAGGATGGTGGGCCTGCCTGCCAGAATATCCTGACCGGCCACAACTTTGTTTTCCGCTACTGGATCAAAATCGATAATGTCATTCATAATTTGAAAAGCGACCCCAAGGTTTTTAGCAAACTCGGGTATCAACTTTTCATACGCGTCAACCGGTCCGGCGAGTCTGGCACCCGCGTAAAGCGCGGCTTCAAAGGCGGGAGATGTTTTCAGGGCGTAAATCCTAAGCGCTTCCAGCGGAGAAATGGCCTGATCCTGAGCGTTGCGCCAAAGCAACTCTGCGCCCTGCCCCTCAGACAACTTCAAATGCGCTTCGGAAAGCTTGGCCATAATATCCGCACAGGCTTCGGCACCAATTTCCTGGCGATCCCGGGCCGCCAACCGGTAGCCAAGACCAACCAAGTAATCACCAATATTGATAGCAACCGGAACTCCATGTTGACGGTGCAAGGTTTCACGCCCGTAACGGAAGCCGTCATCATCCTCGATATCATCATGAATCAGCGAGGCCTTGTGAAATGCCTCTATGGCCAATGCCACCCGCTTGACACTGTCCGGAATTACAAGTTTGTCCGCAGAAAGTGTTCCATCGCCACCTTTCAATGCATCGTACATGGCAAGGGAAATGAAGGGGCGGCTGCGCTTGCCACCTCTTCCCAACCAGTCGTAAGCAATGTTTTCATGGAAAGACAGCCTGTCGCCGGTGGAACCCGGAGCAGGAACCCTGGATTTTGGACAAAGCTTCAACAGTTCTGGTTCTTCACAGATCTGATGCGAGGCCCTCATCAAATGCATGAAGGACCTCGTCTGAGGTTCCTGTGCAGGGGCTTTAAGATCTATGAATTCCATCACCCAATCTTCATCGACCGAGGTACTTTTGCAATTGCTGGAAAGAAGGGGAACTGCCACGCATGGAATGCCGGCCAGCAAGATTTTATCAAGCGCCTTCTCCAGAACATTCAGGCAGGCCACACCCACAATCGCATCCACATGACCACTGACAATAATTTTTAAAACTATCGGGGTTCCCTCGGAAACAAGAACCTTGTAACCAAGCTCCTCGGCTTTGACTTTAAAATCGGCAACGGAGCAAGCGCCACATTTTTTGCAATCCAATCCGAATTCATCATAATCCGCAGGGCAGCCTTCCGCATTTTTAAGGCAGTGAGGCATCAGAAACAGCCTGCGAGAAAAATCAATTCCCTGAACCTGATCACGCCAGAACTCATTGGCAATACACACCGAGGTGAAACCTGTGTATTGCAATCCCAGCCCCAGAGATGCCAACACTTTTTCAGCCATGCCCTGAAGTTCGGCCTTGGTGAAAGTGTTTGAACGATCGATATCCTTGATAAATTTTGCAGCTTCCTGGCGAACCTTGTCACGAAGTTCCCTCGTTTCGGGAACCGCCTTAAGGTGGGAAGTGCTTGTTTTCTTCTCCTTCTTTTCGGAAGGAGAAGAAGCTATTTCCGAACTTGAGGTAGACACTATATACGCACCTTCCGGGAGGGTTATAATTATCAGGCTAAATGCCCATCAGCTTTTTCGCTCTGCCCAGGGCAGAAACAGCAAACACCAAAGGGTACAATCTTTCAAAATACCATAACTTGGCAAAATAGAACCCTATTGGTGCTACTTCATCTAGTTGACCATCCTCGGCCCTTTGAATCAACCAAAATAACCCCTTTTCAAGCACTTTGGGGTTTGGATCCAATTGAATAATCGCATCGATTACAGCAGCGGTTTCTTCTACGGTTGAAGGGGCACCTGCGAAACCACCCCAACCACCATCTGGATTTTGACTTTTCTCGAGGAATTTTAAGCCTTTCCGGGCATGGGCATCTGCCCACATGCCACAATCCCTATAAGCAGCCAAGACCCGGGCTGTTCCAAACACCGGGTTACATTCTTCAGCTTCATGCTGATTTCCAAACCATAAAGGCAGCCATGACCCATCAGCATTCTGCTGGTTCGCCAAGTAATGGAAACCGCCATCAAATAGTGATTCCAACTCTACCCCCAAATGCTCCAGAGATTCAGGTATAGGCTGGTCTTCAACGCCATAAAAGGGTGCTATGGCCCGTAACATATGGGCGGTAAGGTCTGCCCCACTTCGATCAAAGGGTAATTTTCCCCATCCGTGGCAAAAGGTCGGCATTCCAGTGTCTGAATTTTGAAGTATTGCCAGCCACCTTACAGCTTTTGCCAACCATTCCCCCGGTGGAACACCAAGATTGGTTAACGCAATCATTGCACCGGGGGTATCATCCGCATCTGGAACACCACCAGGCAAATCGGTCCAAGCCCAGCCGCCGGGCTCCGCACCAGTATATGGGTGTCTGGTTTTATACTGTTGATTAAGTAACCAGCTTTTTAGCTCTTCTTTTTTGTCCAAACCGGCCAAATCATCCCCTGCTGCCATTGCATTAATGGACAGGGTTGTCAGCCAAGTTGCAAGATTGGTATCAATTGGCCAACTTCCATCTTCCCGCACCGATGACTCAAGGAATGAAATTCCTTTTTTAATTACTTCATGGTCTGCATATCCCGCACCCGCCAGCGACATGCAAACAAATGCAGTCAGCGGGGTCGCTTCCAAAAATCCTCCATTTGAGGGCTGGATAGATTTAAGAACACGCAGAGAAGGTTTTTCAAGCAAGGTGCGAAAAAAGCGAATCGGACCAAATGCCCTTACATTGTTCCGATGAATGCAAATACCCATGGAAATTAAAGCTGGCAACGCGTAACTGACCACTGGCAATCCAACAAATCGATACAACCCTTGAGGCAGACAACTTAACTCGAAAGGTAAAGAGGGAACATCCTCCCATTCCACCAAACCTGCCAGTGCGGCATTGGTTAAAATGGGTACTGAGAATGTTTTGTCATTGCCATATCTTGCAGCAAGCGCAGAACTAATCTCCGCGGAAGAAAAACCATGCCGACTTTTGATCCATTCGACCCCCCTGTTCAAACCATCTTGATGGGCTTCTTTTTCACCCCCAAGTTTCAAGGCGCAAACACATAAAATCGTCGTGGAAATGTTGGAAAAGCTGATTGTGGTATCACCCCAACCTCCATCAGCATTTTGATGTTTTACAAGCCAATCAAGACCACGAGCCATCAGATTCCTTTTATCGGAACCTGTTAAAAATAGGGCAGAGACGGCAACCGCGGTAGATAATGCAGAGGAAGAAAGCTCCCCCTCCCAATGCCCTTCAGGTTTGCGCCAGCTTAGAAGTTGTTTGCGCGCAATTTGATAAGCGTTTTGAAGCCTGTTGAAGTCAAAAAGACTCACAGAGCGCCCATTCCGAAAAAGACATTGTTTTTAAGGAAACGGTAAAGCCAGTAGCTCTCTGGAATTTCCTTGCCGGGCATATGCTGGCTATGCCGTGGAGTACCACAACCGATTTCAGCAAACGCATCCCGGGTGCTGTAATCCGTTGCTCCATGCCCCTTGATGTATTCCACCAATTCCTGGGGATGTTCAAGAATGACACAACCTTTGGTCCGCTCCTTGACAAAAGTCTGAAATCCTTTCAA
>JBEGQX010000318.1:0-4010 GCA_041180805.1 Planctomycetota bacterium | reverse complement strand
ACTGATATCCTCAACCACTTTTTCCAATACGGTGTGCAGCCTTCTGGCCCCGATGTTCTGGGTATTGCAGTTAACTTCATAGGCAATATCAGCCAGCGCTTCCAGGCCATCACGAGTGAATTCCAAGTTCACTCCTTCAGTTTTCAACAACTCGGCATATTGTCTGGTAAGCGAGTTTCTAGGTTCAATGAGAATCCTAAGAAAATCATCCCGGTGCAAATCGGTTAATTCCACGCGGATGGGAAACCTGCCTTGCAATTCAGGCATCAGGTCCGCAGGCTTGGCAACGTGGAACGCCCCCGCAGCAATAAACAGAATATGATCGGTTTTTACCGGGCCGTAACGGGTATTAACCGTGGTTCCCTCCACCACCGGAAGAAGATCCCTTTGCACCCCCTGCCGTGACACATCAGGCCCATGCGATTGCCCGGTGGTACAAACCTTATCGATCTCGTCCAGAAAGAGAATGCCATGGTTTTCAACCAGGTGGATGGCCTTGTCGGACAATGTCTGGCGATCAATCAGGGCCTCTGTTTCCTGTTCCAGGAGGATTTTCCTGGCTTCGGAAATTTTAACTTTTTTGGTCTGTCCCTGGCGGGGAATCATCTTCTCAATCATGCTTTGAAAATCGGATTCCATGTTCTCCATGCCGACATTGGAAAGCACCTGGACCTGTGGAACCTTTTGTTCCACATAGATTTCAACCTCTCGATCCTCCATTTCCCCCGCTTCAAGTTTTTCCCGCATTTTCTCCCTAACCCTGCCGCTTTTTTCACTGGCCTCCGCATCCTCCGGGTTCCAGGAAGCGGTGGCGGGAAGGATCAAATCCAATAGTTTTTCCCCTACTCTCTCAGTGGCTTTGGACTCCACCTGTTTTTTTTCCTCCTTGCGAACCATACCCACTGCAATTTCCGTCAGGTCGCGGATCATGCTTTCCACATCCCGACCATGGTAGCCAACTTCCGTGTACTTGGTGGCTTCCACCTTGAAAAATGGGGCTCCCACCAATTGAGCAAGCCTGCGGGCGATCTCAGTTTTACCCACACCAGTAGGCCCGATCATGATGATATTTTTTGGGGTGACATCTTTTTGGAGATCCGCGGACAATTTCTGCCTGCGCCAGCGATTGCGAATGGCTACAGCCACTGCCTTTTTCGCGGCGGCCTGTCCTACGATAAAATTGTCCAACTGGGCAACTATTTGCCTGGGTGTCCAATCCATTAGTGCTCCTAAGTTTGGTTAATCCAAGGTTTCAACAATGATATTTCGGTTGGTATAGATGCACATATCGCCGGCGATTTCCATGGCGGCCTGCACAATGCCTTTGGCATCCAGTGATGAATGGCCCACCAACGCACGGGCTGCAGCCTGCGCGTAGGGCCCACCTGAACCTGTGGCGGCAATTCCATCGGAAGGGGCTATCACATCCCCTCCCCCACTAATTAACAAAACATTATCGCGATCTGCCGCAACAAGCATGGCTTCCAACCGCCTTAGCATGCGGTCGGTTCTCCATTCCTTGGCAAGTTCAATCGCAGCTCTAGGAACTGCGCCATGAAAATCCCTCAGCTTTGCCTCAAAACGCTCCATAAGGGCAAATGCATCCGCGGCAGCCCCCGCAAATCCGGCCAAAACCTTGCCCTGATGCAGTCTGCGAATCTTTTGGGCATCCTGCTTCATGACAATGTTACCCAAGGTAACCTGGCCATCCCCGCCCAAGGCTATTTTTCCCTGATGCCTGACAGCCAAAATGGTCGTTGCCTTGATAGTTTCCTGCATTTTCAAGCTCTTTCCGGAGATTGTTCAGATTCCCCTTGTAAGTTACGCAACATTTTAGAAAATCTTGTGAATAACAGGTACTTGAATCCGAATACCTTATAATAAGGGTGTAGATTCAACCTTGAACACAAAGGGTGCAATATGAAAAAGAATATGGGTTGCTTGGCCATACTGCTATCGATGGGGGCTTTGCTTGGGTGGACCTCGGTATCCCAGGCCGAATACCGTCCCGTCCGGGATCAGGGCAACTTCTTTTCCGAAAACGCCCGGTCCGAAGCCAATCGTCGCATTCTTGAAATTGAGCAAAAGTTCCGCAAGGACTTTGTCATTGAAACCTTTGAAAACCTTCCCGAAGACGCGCTCAAGGGTGTGGATACCAAGGACAAGGCAGCCATGGAAAAAGTCTATCACCAGGTTGGCTCCAGGAATGCCAATAGTCTTCGTGTGAATGGTGTTTACCTGATGATTATCAAGCAGCCTGCGCACCTTCATATCGAAGTTGGCAACAATACCCAATTAAAAGCTTTCACCAATGAAGACCGTAAAAGTCTTTCCAACTTGATGCTGGATAAGCTTAAAGCCAAAAACAATGATCAGGCGCTATTGGATGGAGTTCAGTTTGTATATCGTGCCATGGAAAGTCATGCTGGTAATAACAAACGCGCAGTTGCTCCTGTGGCGGCACCTCGCAACAACGATAACCCCGGCGCAAATGCTGGTGGCGGCATTAACTGGATCACTGTACTACTTGTAATCGGTGGAATCTGGCTGGTAATTGGTTTGTTCCGAGCCATGACTTCTGGCGGAAGTGGTGGCTATGCAGGTGGACCAGGAATGGCCCCCGGCTATGGTGGTGGCGGTGGTTTCTTTAGTTCTCTGTTGGGGGGTATGTTTGGTGCTGCAGCCGGTATGTGGATGTACGACCACTTTTTTGGAAACCATGGAACCTCGGCATGGGGTTCTGACCAAGGCTATGGCAGTTCCGATCAGGGTTTCTCCGGTCAAGACACTGATTATTCTGGCGGTGGTGGTGATTTCGGCTCCGATGACAACGGCGGAGGGTTCGGCGGTGGTGACTTTGGCGGGGGCGATTTTGGAGGTGGAGATTTCGGTGGCGGCGGTGACTTCGGAGGTGGTGGCGGAGATTTCTAATTTCGCCATTCCCAACCTTAAGACCCCAGAAAGCCTCGCACCTTGAGCGATTGTCATTTTTGCCAGAAGATTCAATCCATACCAAACTCCACCTCCGGGGACTTGGTATGGACTTTTCCCAACAGCCACCTTTTTCTTGGCAAGTGGCAGTTCTACCACGGTTATTGTGTGCTGGTTTCCAAAGCTCATGAAAAGGAATTGTTTTTCTTAAACGACAACACCCGGAAGTCGTTTCTGGAAGAATTAAACTTCAGTGCACGCGCCATATTCGACGCCTTTTTGCCTGCCAAGATGAATTATGAACTTTTGGGCAATCAGGTGCCCCACCTGCATTGGCACCTATTTCCCAGATACAAGGATGACCCACAAGCGCTTTCCCCGGTTTGGCTGCGATTGGACCAAGCTGAAAAAGTCCCTTCCGAACACGCCATTGCAACTACCGGCAAAGGCACAAGCGAAAAAACCATACAAATGATCCAGGCAAAACTGAAACAGCTTGGAGCACCCAGGGGATGAGCATCATACGATTGGGAACCCGGGGAAGCCCTCTTGCGCTTTGGCAGGCTCATCATGTGCGGGATTTGCTCAACGCATCCCACCCCGACACCAAGGTTGAACTTGTACTTATTGATACCACTGGCGACGTGGTCAGGGATAGAGCCCTCAGCCAGATTGGTGGTGACGGATTATTCACCAAGGAAATTCAGGTGGCGCTTTTGGAAAACCGCATCGACATTGCGGTGCACAGCCTAAAAGATCTGCCCACCGCCCCTGTCGCAGGTTTGCACCTTGCTGCAGTTCCAAAACGTGGATCCACGGGCGATGCATTCGTATCCAACACGGTGAATTCGTTTGATGAACTTCCCAAGGGGGCAGTTCTGGGCACCACCAGCCTTCGCCGAAGATCGCAGGCGCTTTACCGCAGGCCGGATCTTCAACTCGTTCATCTGCGCGGAAATGTTGAAACACGCCTTAAAAAAATCGAATTGGAAAAGCTGGATGGAATCATCCTTGCAGAAGCAGGGCTTGTAAGGCTTGGATTCGCCAGCAGAATCCGCGAAATTCTGGACACTTCCTGG
>JBEGQX010000317.1:0-16540 GCA_041180805.1 Planctomycetota bacterium | reverse complement strand
TCCAAAACTAGCTGAGTGGCTGCGCTCATCAGTTCTTCCGGCATTTTTTCAACCGTGCTGGAAGGAACCACAATTGCAATATCGCCATATTTTTCAATATTAAAGGAAGAAGAAGGCATTTTTATTTCAGACCTTTCCAAAATCGCCACCTACAAACACAATCAATTGCATATTCTAATCTAATAGTCAAACCACAACTGATGTGAGCGAAACCATGCTTGAGACAGATACCTTAAACCCAGATTTACCTGTAATCAATTTGAAAATCGTCAGAAATTCAAACCATCCATGGATTTTCCAAAAAATGGTTGAGAAACCCAGCCAGAAGATACACAACGGTTCCTTGGTTGAAATACGCGATAAAGATGGAAATTGGGCGGGAAGAGGTATTTACAATGGCCATTCCAGGATTGCGCTTCGTGTTTTAACAACAAACCCTTCCGAAAAGCTCGATGAAGCCTTCTTTAAATCAAAACTCAAAAGCGCAATATCACTTAGGGAAGAAGTTTTAAAGCTAAATCAAAAAACCAATGCATACCGTTTGGTTCATGGGGAAGGCGATGGGCTTAGTGGCCTTATTATTGATAAACTCGGCAACACTATTGTGATGGAATTTTTTTCAGCAGGGATGTACCGACTGAAAGATACTTTTGAAAGCATCCTTCTGGAGCACTATCCCAATCATCAAATAACTTGGTTTGCTGAGGACCATGTCCAAAAACAGGAATCATTCCAATGTAAAGTTCCTCAATTCACGATCAAGCCTGAAACAATCACCGAAAATTCGCTCCAGTTCAAAGTCACCCCGGGGAGTGGTCATAAAACGGGCTTTTTCACCGACCAGCGAGACAACAGACTTTTTCTAAGCACTTTTTGTGAAGGCAAAACAGTACTGGATCTCTGCTGCAATTCTGGTGGATTTTCTGTTTATGCAAGTGCCTTGGGAAAAGCCAGGGATGTAGTTGGCATAGACCTTGATGAAGAAGTACTGGCTTTAGCCAGACAAAATGCCTCATTAAACAAGGTAAGAATCAAATTTATTCAATCCGATATTTTTCCCTGGCTAAGGGATCAGATAGCCAATGGTTTAAAATTCGATGTGGTAATTCTAGACCCCGCAAAACTAACCCGCGACCGCGAAGAAGTCGAAAAGGCACTTCGGAAATATACAGATATGAACCGACTTGCCATGCAAATGATTAATGACGGGGGAATACTTTTGACTTGTTCCTGCACGGGATTAGTTTCTGAAATGGATTTTCTCGATTCAATCCGCAGAGCAGCATGGCAGGCAAAAAAATCAGCCCAGCACCTTAAAATTCAGGGTGCCGGGCCTGATCACCCTGTTATGGCTCATGCATCTGAGGGAAGATATCTCAAAGCGGTATTCTCAAGAATCCACGACGGAACACTCTAGAAAATCAGATCAGTTCCGCCACAGGATTTCTTTCATCAAGTATATACATCGGCCGACCTGAGTTATCAGGAAATGTCATAGCTGGATCTATTCCAAGGGCATGATAAATAGCACTCAGCAATTGTGGTACCTGATATTTCTTATCAATCGGGTATTCGCCACGGGCGCTTGTGGCTCCAATTGCTTGACCCATTTTTAGGCCTCCACCTGCCACCAATGCGCTCATTGCTGGCGACCAATGATCACGGCCGCCATCATTACCATTGATTTTTGGTGTTCTACCGAATTCACCCCAGACAACCGTCACAACATCATCTTCCATGCCACGATCATGCAAATCTTGAATGAGGTTTGCGATACCCTTATCTAACATCGGCAACTGATTTTTAAGCGTTTTAAAGTTTGAAGAGTGCGTGTCCCAACCGCCATAAGCCAAAGTGACACAACCTACTCCAGATTCAATAAGGCGCCTTGCAGTTAAAAACTGTTCCACACCCTTGTAACGGTCACGAACCTTCGGATCTTCCCGGGTTAAGTCTAAAGCTCTGCGAACAGTTCCGGAAGAAACCATCTCAAAGGCTCTGGTATTAAAGGAATCCATGCCTCGCATGGTTCCAGTTGCATCAATCTCCCTGCGAACGGAATCGAATTCCTTCAACAAATCTTTCCGAGAATCGTAACGTTCTTCAGTCACCATCCCAGGCAAGCGAAGATTTTGCAAGCCAGGACCATCAGGCGTGAATGGTCTATGAGCTATTCCTAAATAACCTGGTTCGGTACCCACAGACATTCCCCTTAGGCTTACAAAAGGAGGAATATCTTGCTGGCCAGCACGAAGCTTGGATATCACAGCACCAACCGAAGGATGATGAGCGATTCTATTCAAACTTTCGCGGTAGCCAGTCATAACCAAGGAATCTGAATGTTCATCTACCGAGACCAAGCTTCTTACCACAGCAAGCTTGTCAAACATTTTAGCTTGCATTGGAAAATGTTCTGAAATTTGTACACCTGGCACATTGGTAGCAATGGGTTTAAATTCACCCCTAAATTCCGCAGGAGCTTGGGGTTTAAGGTCATACATATCCATATGGGATGGACCACCCGGCAAATATATCATGATTGCAGACTTGGCAGTTCCGGTTCCACCGGCCTGGTTAGCTTTCAAAATGTCCGCAGTTGTGAAAGCAGAGCCAAACGCACCGATTTTAAGAAAGTTTCTACGACTAATTCCGTCACAAAACTTCAATGCTTTTCCGGAAATATTTATCATTGAACAGCTCCTGAAGGTGGGATAATTTCACAGGACTGCGTAGCAGATAATTAAAGCTACACTTAATTTATGCCATTAGCAAGAATCTTTGGCATTTATGGCCCTGCCGATGTGTCTTTTTGTACACCATGCAGCTTTAAAACTATTATTACTTGAAAGTGTTATTTTACATGAATGCGGGCTTGGACATTGGTGGGGCAAACATCAAAATTTGGCGCGAGGATGGAAAAAGCCTGCTTTACTTTTTTCCAGTTTGGAAACATCCTGAAAAATTAGCGGATTGTCTTGATAAACTCTTGAAAAAAATGAAGGTATCCGGGCCTATTGCTATCACGATGACAGCAGAGCTCTGCGATTGCTTTCCCGATAAAAAATCCGGGGTCATTTCTGTTCTGGAATCGATCCCTAAAAAATTTCACAAATCATCAATGATTTTTACGAACCATGGTAAATTTGTGTCTTTACAGGAGGCAAAAATAAATCCACTCCCGTGTGCTGCCTCAAATTGGCTGGCAATGGCAACTTATGTTGGAAAAAAACACCCGAAAGAAATTGGGTTTCTTTTGGATATGGGTTCTACGACCACAGATATTATCCCGGTGGTTGCCGGCAAACCTGAAAGTTTGGGATACACAGACCGTGATCGCCTAAAAAATCATGAACTTGTATATACTGGCATGCGCCGGTCACCTTTATCCTCTTTACTGGGAAGGCAATTTGCTCAGGAATGGTTTGCAAGCACCTCGGATGCGCATTTGATTTTGGGAAATCTGGTTGAGAACCGAAGTTGCAAGGAAACGGCTGATGGAAAGCCATTCACTGTCATTAATTCTGAAAGAAGAATTGCAAGAATGATTTGCGAAGACTTGGAAGCATTAAGCAAGGCCGAAATTAAAAATCTCGCCTTTAAAGCGGTGGAGGAACAAACTTCTTGGATACTTAATGCTGTGCAAAACCAAATCGCAATTCGAAACATTTCGCCGAAATGGTTTTACCTTTGTGGAGAAGGAGAAGTCTTCCTGAAAACCATTCTTCGCAAATTTTATGGTTCCAAAACTTTTTTTAGCTTCTCTTCAGAACACAACGTCCAAATTTCTGAATGTTCTTGCGCTTTTAGTGTGGGACAGTTGGCCAAGGAAAAATCATGGAAATTGATGTAATCAAAATCGGAGGAAGCCTGTTTTCCGACTCCTGCCTGGCAACCAAATTGGCCTCGTTTTTAAATAAGCTTCAATCTGCCGTTAAAGTGATTGTTTCAGGAGGAGGGACCGAGGTACGAAATTATGAAAAAAGCAACCCGGACCCAAACTCCGAAAAAGAGCACTGGGACTGCATAAAAATTATGACACTTAATTCGCAGAAAATAGGGGAGGCCTTGATCCCACCCGCAAAAATGACTGATGGCCTGCCTAATAACCCAGGAATATTCTTTTTAGACGCATATTCATTCTGCAAGAATGATACGGATTCGAAACACAAACCTGTTCTTCCTTGCAGTAGGTCCGTCCGATCTGACACAATATCTTTGCGCTATGCGATCAAAATTAAAGCATCCCGTTTATGGCTGTTAAAATCTTGCACTATTGAACGTGAAACTACATGGCTTGAAGCATCAAAAGCTGGTCTTGTTGATGATTTTTTCGGGGAATTTATAAAAAATAAACCAGATCAACTTAACATTAATTGGATTAATTTTTTATCTCTGAGCTAATTGAATCGAGGAAATGAACTCTTTAGCCAAGGGAGCATCAAAGGCAGCCTCTCTTTTTCCTGAGACACACACGGCACCCCTGACACCAAACCAATTGGGCAAAATATTTGCTTTCATCAATCGAATGCAGTCATCCTTATTTAATTTACCTGCCAATCCATATTCAGCACCAGAATTCAAAATCATATTTTGAAGATCAATAAGCATTTCCGTGGACATATGATCTGAAAGACCACCTCCACTTTTTGCCCATGTGTCTACCAGAAAAAGTCTAAACCCTTCCGCTAAAAGTTTTTTTACCCCATTCAACACCGGCGGAGAGTTTGCAAGTTTGTGATCTGCATAAAAAACCGGCACAAGAACAGGGAATGTTTTTCTTGTTTGCAAAATCCTGCGAAGCTCTAAAATTTTCGAAATCCATGTTTCTTTATGACTTTCAAGTCCTGCCAATCCAACCTTAAAAAAATCTACATCCATATCCCATTGCCAGGAATCGGATGTAGCTTTCTCCAATTCACCACAGGCCATGCTGATCTTTTTGTCCCGACCTAAAACCTTTATTGCCTCAAGCAAATCGGATTTATTTAACGACCCCATGGAACCATTTTCAGGTTCCTTAAAATCATAATAATCAATTGGCAAGGATGCTGCATTTTTAGTTTCTGCCGCGTTTCGTAAACTTATCAAAACCTTAACCATTCTAACACCCGACAATTTTTGTATTAGTTTCTCGAAATAATTGAGGAAAAGTAATTCCTAATATTATCATTTTTTTATGTTATGATTTTTAAGTGCCTAATTTTTAAAACTTCATCAAAGCTTTTCCAAATTATCCATGGTTAAAATCTACCCTAATTACGAACCAATACCCGGTTACAAAACCATTGAAAAGATTGGAGAAGGTGGCTTTGGAGAGGTTTGGAAGGCATCAGCACCCGGTGGATTATTAAAGGCAATTAAATTTGTAAATACCAGCCAAGGGGTCCACAAAGCGGCTCTTGAAAAACAATCGATAGACAGGATCAAATCTATTCGCCACCCATTCATTTTATCCATGGAACGCGTGGATATCACTGATGGAATTCTCATGGTTGTCATGGAACTGGCAGATAAAAATCTTTGGGGCCGATATAAAGAATATAATGCCAAAGGACTTCCAGGGATTCCAAAAACTGAATTGATTAAATATCTTTTTGAAGCTGCTGAAGCTTTGGACTTAATCCAATCCCAGTACCAATTACAACACCTTGATATAAAACCCCACAACCTTTTTCTTGTTCAAAACCATTTGAAAATTGGGGACTTTGGACTTGTTCGTGAACTCACTTTCAACAGCAATGATTACCAGGGTACAATAACTCCGGTTTATTCTCCTCCAGAATTAATCGAAGGTTGGCCAAGTAAATATTCAGATCAATATAGCCTTGCGATCGTATACCAGGAAATGGCGACGGGCAAAAGACCTTTCGAGGCTGACAACCTAAGAAAACTCATTCAAATGCACTTGAATGAAGAACCAGACTTATCTTCATTGCCTCATTTGGAACGATCTGTTCTTGCCAAAGCTTTGTCAAAAATTCCTGAACAACGATATGCTTCCTGTCAGGAGTTTGTAGAGCAATTATCAGCCTGCCAGGAAATAACTCACCCACCAAAAATCGAACCAACCATTCAAAAAACGATTCCATACCCTGTTGAAATAACTCGGATGACCACTTCGCAACCGATGGAAGATCTTTCAAGAACCATTAATTTTAAAAGTCAGCCTGCTTTAAATCAAACTAAGGAAATAAAACCTTCGGAAGCAGAGAAATCAAACAACATTGATGATCAATTAAGACCTTCCGGGATTCTATTGATAGGGTTGGGAAAAACCGCAGTTGAGAATATTGGACTTTGGAACAGCCAATCCAAAGAAACAAAAAATGCAAACTTTCCATTGGTTAAAATAGAACCTTTGGGAATAGACATGGATAGCTTAGGTATCCAGACAGGGGATCCAAACAAATCACTTTCTCCTGATCAAACAATTATTTGCACATTAAATAGGCCAAATTATTACCTTAGGGACCAGGAAAAGTTAGAAAAACTTAAAACTTGGTTACCTCTAAACAAGCTGTACCAAATACCCAAAGATCTTTCCACAGGCGGGAGCAGGGCATTAGGAAGACTTGCCCTATTGGACGCTCGTGAAAAGGTTTGCCAACAACTTCAGAACCAGATTAGTTCTATTTGGAATAAGGAATCACTACTTACTTTTGGACAAAAGATGCGTCCAGAAATAACTATCATGGCCAACATTTCTGGCGGTGCTTCAGGTGCGATATTTGATTTAATTTCTTGGATTGAAGAAATTTCATCCGGGGAAGGACTTTTGACTCCTAATGTAACTCTTCTATTCCTAATCCCCGCATCAACTACAGTCAATGCACAAGACATTGAAAATGCCAGGGCGAATCTTCTGGAAATCATTTTTTATTGTTCAAAAATAAGTGAAAAGAAAATTCACAAGGTCGTTCTTTTAAATATTTCTAACGAATCTGACAAATCCACTGCTGAATTTTTGAATATATTATTTTCCGACCTTCTTTCAGAAAAGAAAGACATCTCGCAGATAGAGACTTGTAAAATACAAGATCATAATTACAAGTTCTTCTCTGCAGGTGTAAAGACCCTGCAACTGGAAAGTCTATCTCCCTCCGGATTAAGAAACGAATCTACGGCCATCAAACTAATTGCTTTCTGGAACCATTGGCTGCCTTCAAAAACCAGGGAATTACAAGTTCAAGCTGAACAGGAACTTAAAAACTTAAAAATTTTACCAGCAAACCTGCATGAATTTCTGAAGGAAGGCTTGGATCAATCTTTGGAAATGCCTGCCGATTCTTTTTTCTTGAAGGAATTGCTCGAAAGCCTTTACAAAATTGCAAATGTTTCATCTAATCAGGATGTTGAAAAAACCTCTCTTGATGTTTTATCGAAAAGCAAAGATTTCCTTGGAAACTACGAAGAGACAAATGTTGACTCTTTAAATCATGGTTTATTTGCAAAAATCCTTCATCGAAGGTACCTTGAAAAAATCGAGGACCTTAACAAGTATGTTGATTCTTGGATTGTGAAAACTATTGAACAACCAGGTTTAAGATTTGCGGGTGCCAAGGAACTATTAAAAATTTTAGCGGCAAATTTTGCATTACATGCAAAATCTTGCTATCAGGATGAAAATAGAAACATCAATGAGACCAAGAACTCTCACCTCAGAATCATGGCACTGCTTGGGTCATTAAGGACATCTTCGGAAAAACCGTCAAGCGTTGTTCCCAAACTTGCCGATGTATTTAAGGGCCTATTTAAAGCGCGCCTAAACGCACTTTTAAATTATTTCTCACAAAAAATATTCTCCACCATGGAAACGCAACTCGCGGAACACAAAAGAGAAATAGAGTTCTGCCAATCAAGAGTGCAAATAATTCAAGATAGAATCGGAAAAGCATCAAACCTTTTGGAAAACCAATATCTTCCCCAGCAAAACGAACTGGAAAATCTCTTAAAAATTGATTTAGAAGTACAAACCGCAATCCAGGAAAAATATTCCGCTCTCACCCAGGTATGTATTGGAAGCGAACATCTTTTAGGGGAACTTGAAAAAACGATATTGGAAGCCTGTGATAAATTCCGAAACGGCACCGCAAGCAAATCTTCCACTATGGAAAATGAAGAATCCGCCAATCTAATAGATCATTTCAAGACACTGCTACGAGAAACCTCCAATCTGGATAACTTGGTAAAAAACAAAAAAAAAGGTTTTCATTTGGCGGGAATACCTAAGGATTATTACGGTTCTTTAAACCTTTTGAACACAGAAACTAAAAATCTAGATCCTGTTACGATTTACCCATTAAACACCAAAAATATTACTGTCATACATATGACACCATTTGAGAATCTAACGCCTGTTCTAAATATTTTTGAAGATAACACGATTCGGAATCATAAAAATACTGAAAAAGCAGGTAACTTTTTCAGCCGGAATGATATCCCCTTTGAAATCCAGACAGGGAATGATTAATGGATTACAGGGTAAAACTTGATAGTTACGAAGGCCCGATGGACTTGCTTTTGCACCTAATTAAAAAGGATGAGGTAGATATTCTGGACATTGCCATTTGCAAAGTCGCAGAGCAATTCAAAGAATACCTATTTGTAATACAAATCTTGGACCTTGGGAGTGCAGGGGACTTCCTGGTGATGGCCAGCAAACTCATGGAAATAAAGTCTGAACTTCTTCTACCGAGACAAACTGAAAAATCAGAAAAAGCTGAGGAAACCAGAAACGAAATTGTTCGACAACTTATGGAGTACAGAAAATACAAGGAAGCTGTCGACTTGCTTGACGAAAGGGCTGAAACAAATCTGCAAAAAATTCCCAGGCAGCAAACAGAGGCTCCGATTTCCACAAACTCTATAAACGAAAAACCAATTCAGGAAGTGGAATTATGGGACCTTGTCAGTGCTTTTGGAAGAATCATGCGTGAGACCATGGTGTCACAAAGCCAGGAAATTGTGGTCGATATCACGCCCATGGAAGTTTATGTGGAAGAAATAACCGAAAGGCTTTTTAGTCATGGCAAAATGGCCTTCAGGGATCTTTTCACCCCTCCTTTCCATAAGCTTCGATTAATAGGGCTATTCCTTGCAATTCTTGAACTCATTAAGAAACATTCAATTCAAGCTATTCAATCGGATTCTTTTGGAGAAATACAAATCACATGGATTCAGAAAGTGGAATTATTTTAATTTGATTAGCGAGACCGTTTGCCTTTACCCCGAGGCTTTTTTATCTGGGGAGAGGCTACTTTTTCACCTTTCATTCTCGCAATCTTGTCACGTAGTTCCGCGGCTTTTTCAAAATCAAGACTCTCTGCAGCTTTCAGCATTTCCATGTGCAATTCTTCAAGTACATCCTGATTTAACGCATTGTCTTCAGAAATTCCCGCAACCTCATGGACAAGTTTGTTAGCCTCTATTTCTTCTTCAATGACAGACTGTATGGATGATTTGACGGTCTGGGGGGTTATTCCGTGTTGTTGGTTGTATTTTATTTGAAGTTCTCTTCTTCTATTGGTTTCCTCCATTGCCTTATGCATTGATTCGGTAACTTTGTCCCCATAAAGGATGACTTCGGCATTCACGTTTCTGGCGGCCCTGCCAATAGTTTGGATAAGCGATGTCTCGCTTCTTAAGAACCCTTCCTTATCCGCATCCATGATCGCAACCAGTGAAACTTCCGGTAAATCCAATCCTTCTCTCAACAAATTCACCCCAACCAAAACATCGAAGGCACCCTCCCGCAATTCCCTGAGTACCTGGATTCTTTCAATCGCATCTAATTCCGAATGCAACCATTTGCATCTTATACCAGACTCCTGAAAATAGGTTGTAAGGTCTTCCGCCATTCTTTTGGTAAGGGTTGTTGCCAAAATCCTCTCCTTTTTTACAACCCTCTTTTCAATTTCCCTTACCAAATCTGGGACTTGGCCTTTTGCTGGCCTCACATGAAGAACAGGGTCCACCAACCCGGTCGGCCTGATTACCTGCTCTACAATTTCCCCCCCACATCTGGCAAGTTCATAGTCCGCAGGCGTTGCAGACATGAAAAGAATACAATTCGCTTTCTTTTCCCATTCCTCAAAACGAAACGGCCTGTTATCAAGCGCACTTGGCAACCGAAAACCATGCTCAACAAGGGTCATTTTTCTACTATGATCCCCAGCATACATTCCCCGGACTTGGGGAATGGTGGCATGGGATTCATCAACAACCACCAGAAAATCCTCCGGGAAAAAGTCCATTAATGTGTAGGGTGGTTCACCTGGTTTTCTGCCACTAAACCATCTTGCGTAATTTTCCACACCGGGACAGTATCCAGCCTCCTGCAACATCTCCAAGTCAAATTTGGTTCTTGCGGCAAGCCTTTGTGCCTCAAGTAATTTGCCTTCTTTTTTAAAAACTGCCAACCTTTCCTCAAGTTCTCCCCTTATGCCTTCAATAGCGGCCTTCAAACGATCTTCTGGAGTCACGAAATGCTTGGCAGGGTATACAAAAAGCTCATCCGAGACTTGAAGTATTTCTGCTGTCAAAGGATTTATAAGGCATAACTGATCTATCTCATCTCCAAACAATTCAATTCGAATGGAAAATTCCTCGGAAGCAGGCCATACCTCCACCACATCACCACGCACCCGGAATGTCCCTCTTTCAAAGGCTATGTCATTTCTGTGGTATTGCACATCGACAAGCTTCAACAAAAGGTCTTCCCTGCGAATCGTTTCGCCTTTCCTGAGAGGAATTACCATTCGTTTATAATCACTGGGGGACCCCAAACCATAGATACAGGAGACGCTAGCCACAATAATCACATCTTCCCTGCTTACCAGTGCACTGGTAGCAGCAAGCCTTAGACGATCAATATTTTCGTTGATCTGGGCGTCTTTTTCGATGTAGATATCGCGCTGAGGAATATAAGCCTCGGGCTGATAATAATCATAATAACTGATAAAGTAATGGACCGCGTTTTCTGGAAAAAAGGATTTAAATTCTTTATAGAGCTGAGCAGCAAGAGTTTTATTGTGGGCAAGCACCAAAGTCGGCCGTGAAAGCTCATTGATCACATTGCTTGCTGTAAAAGTTTTACCCGTACCTGTTGCACCCAATAATACCTGAGTTGACTTTCCAGCCCGAAATCCTTCAACAAGCGCCTTGATTGCCTTGGGTTGGTCTCCAGCAGGAGAGAACTCGCTAACTAGTTTAAATTTTGATCCCATGATACCCCTTGGAGTTCTTGCCTCTATTTTTTTCCGTTCTGAATTTCAATAAAAGGGGCAACCTTTTCAAAAGTCTTTTTGCCTATTCCCGGCACCTTAAGCAAATCCTCTGCATTCAAGAACACCATATTTTCACGCTTATTAATAATATTATTAGCTAACTTTAAACCAATTCCTGGTAATGCCTGGAGCTCGGAAATCGTTGCGGTGTTAGGATCAAGCTTCAAATTCAAATTCTTTTTTGGTTTTTCTAGGAGTGCAATTTTAGCTTCTGCAGCTTTTTCAATCGCTAACGATTTAGCTGAATTTAAAACCACATACGATTTAATTTTTTCGAGACTTTTTTTTCCAATTCCTTTTATGTTGGACAACTGATCAACAGACGAATATTCACCATTCAATTCACGATGTTTGACTATATTCCAAGCCACTGTTTCGGTAATTCCAGGTATTTGCAATAATTCTGACCAGGTAGCCGTATTAACATTCATCAATGATTTTTTTTGGATTTCCAGCCGAGGGTTTAGAGGTTCAGAAATATTAATTCCAAGGCAAACCAAATAAGCCATAAGGAAAATGCAAAACAGAAACATTCCCAATTGGCCGGTCATTTGGGTTCCAAACAATCGACTCTCGTCAATCTTTGTTTTAAATTCACTAGCTTTCAAAACAGATTCCCAGTTTTAGCACGCAAAAATCATTTCTTATTTAATTTAAACATACCATACCGACAAAACTTTTTTGCAAAAGGAAACATTCCAAGCGTTACTTTATCAACAAAATCGAAAGAAGAAGCGAGCATCTTCATTCGCACAATTTTTCCAAAACTTCCCAAAAGCTGATGCCCATGCCATTCCAACCCAGGACTTATTTCCTTCATCATTTTGATTTCTTCATACCCCAATGGTTGTTCATCTGAGGTGTGATCTTTCGGAGAAAACCAATTACGGGCAAGTTTCAGTAAAAAGCTCATGTTTATAGGTTCACAAAAAACCGCAATACCACCAGGTTTTAATACCCTCATAACCTCCCTTACGGCAAAACGCAGATCGAGGTGGTGAAGAATTGCGTTTCCCCAAATAAGCTCGAAAGCTTCATCCTTGAAAGGAAGCAATTCTCCGCAACCAACTATTCCATTTATTCTTACCCCGTGGATTTTCGCACGTTGCATTGTTTCTGCGACATACCCGGCAGAAATATCCATGGCTGTAACTAGAGCCCCCTGGGTGGCAAAAACCACCGAGGCCATTCCATGGCCACAACCCAAATCAAGTAGCAATTTTCCTTTTAGATCACCTAATTTGTCGATCCCATCTTTAATCCAGCTTTCATGCGACAAATATCCACCCAAATCAAAAGCATAATCCTCTGCTGTTTTCAAGGTAAAGCGTCTTCGAAAGGCTTGATCCTCATGAAAAGAAATCTCCCGCCGAAGCCTTCCAAGGTCAGGAAGTTCAAGCGGGAGATCCATAGATCTTGGGTTTTCAGCCATAAAGGCTTCCCAATTTTAAAACGATTAAACGGCACCCAATGCAAGACAGCAATTATGCCCGCCAAAACCGAAGGAATTGGAAATAGCGTATCTTACCTTGGCATCCCGGGCCACATTAGGCACATAATCAAGATCACAATTGGGATCAGGAGTTAACAAATTTGTGGTGGGATGAACTTTGGAATCTCTGATGGAAAGAGCGCAGGCTATCAATTCAATTCCACCACTTGCACCAAGGGTGTGGCCAATCATGCTTTTTGTGCTGCTGACCATAAGCTTTTTGGCATGGTTGCCAAAAACCAATTTAATTGCCTTGGTTTCGGCTTCATCCCCCAAAGGAGTGCTAGTGCCATGGGCATTCACATAATCAACCTGTTCTGGATTGATTTTCGCGTCTTCCAAAGCAAGTTGCATGGCTTTGCTGGCGCCGGCACCTTCAGGGTGCGGGGCTGTAATATGATAAGAATCAGCTGTACTTCCGCAGCCTAGAAGCTCTGCATAAATAATTGCTCCGCGCTTCTTGGCATGATCTAATTCCTCCAAAACAAGAACTCCAGCCCCTTCGGACAAAACAAATCCATCCCGGTCTTTGTCAAAAGGCCTTGAAGCAGTTTCAGGGGAGTCATTTCTGTGGGAAAGGGCTTTTGCAGAGATAAAACCACCCAAACCCATAGGGGTAATCGCGGCTTCAGCACCACCTGCCACCATAACATCGGCATATCCATGCCGAATGGCCCTCAAAGCATCAGCCAAACCATGGGCTGCGCTGGCACAAGCCGTGGAAACGGCAGTGTTTGGACCCATAAGCCCAAAGTGAATCGAAACATTCCCAGCTGCAGCATTGGCTATCATTTTAGGAATCACAAACGGGCCAATCCTGTCCGGGCCTTTCAAAACATATTTGGTGTGCTGGTCTTCAAACTCATTCAAGCCACCAATGCCAGACCCCATCACGACACCGCAGCGAAACGGATCATACTTGGTGAAGTCTATCCCGGAGTCTTTAACAGCTGAAACCGAAGCTACCAATGCAAATTGAGCAAATCGATCCAAACGCCTAGCGACTTTCGGATCGATTGTTTGCTCACATTGGAAATTCTTGACTTCCCCGCCGAAATGGACTTTGAATGCACTGGTATCAAACTGCTCAATCAAACCAATCCCATTTTTTCCAGAACAAAGCAAGTTCCAGAACTGGGGGATATCATTACTTAGAGAGTTTACAGTACCAAGGCCGGTGATAACGACTCTACGAGTCATTTTTTGCCTTGCTCTCTTTCGATGTACTCAATTGCCTCGCCAACCGTACGAATCTTGGCTGCTTGCTCATCTGGAATTTGAATTTCGAATTCTTCCTCGAGTTCCATTACCAGTTCAACAACATCCAAAGAATCCGCACCAACATCTTCCTGGAAAGAAGTACTGCGAGTAATCTGTCCTTTATCAACGGCCAAGGATTCACAAACGATGTCGATAACTCTTTCTTCGACAGATGCCACTGTACAAACCCTCCATTTGGTAAGAGCTTACGCTCCAGATTACTATCCCTGAGAATCAAGTTCCCCAAGTTATTACCACATCAACACTAGGCGCACAAGCCATCTTATCCATCTTGTTTATAATTCCGGCCAGTGCTTTTCAACCAATGAACACTTAAGCGCTGATATTAACAACCTCAAGTTTCCGATTGATTCGTTTTGCGAGTCCGGCAAGAACCCGACCCGGTCCTATTTCGTACACTTTTTCAACACCGCTGCCAAGAATATTCCTCATGCAATCTTCCCAAAGCACTGGTTCAACCACTTGTCTGGCAAGAAGGGACTTTATGCTTTCAGGGGTTTCATGCAAACTGGCATTCACATTACTTAACACATTAATTTGTGGCTTTTGAACATTGGTTCCCGCGAGGGCCACCGATAATCTTTGCAAGGCCGGCGCCATAATTGGTGTGTGAAAAGCCCCAGCAACAGCAAGCCGAACAGTTCTTACACCAGCTTCCGAGGCAATTTTTTCAAGTGCATCACAGGCCTTCATTTCGCCTGAAACAACAATATTTCCCGGGCAAAGAAAATTAGCCATCTGAATTAAGCCAGCGGAAGAAGCCTGCTGGCAAAGTTCCCCAACCTTATCCTTCTCGGCACCAATCACACTTATCATCCCGCTAGAAACTGATTCTGCCGCGGCTTGCATTGCTTCACCGCGTTCTTTTACCAACCTGATCCCGTCGGCAAAACTAATAACCCCGGCAAAAGTTAGGGCCGTATATTCCCCCAGACTTAGGCCTGCGCAAATATTACACGAAGAAATAATATCCGGGTTTGAATCACGAAAGTCTTCTAATGCCGCAATACTAGCAACATAAATTGCTGGCTGACTGACATCTGTGGCATTTATTCTTTCAACAGGCCCTGATTTGCAAACATCCAGCAAATCGTAGCCTAAAACAGAAGAGGCACTCTCAAAAAGAACTTTGGCCTTGGGGGACTTTTCACAAAGAGCGACACCCATTCCAACATATTGGGCGCCCTGTCCAGGAAATACAAACGCAGAAGAAGCCATTCCTTTGGTCCTCGAATTAAAAGCAAGTTATGACTAACTAATGGCCAGACTAGGGGTCTGCTCCAATTCGCTGACAATCATGTCATTAAGTTTTAACTTTGCATATTTGGCAGCCAAAAGAAGGGCATTCTTTATAGCGCGATCACCAGAGCTTCCATGACAAATAATACAAACGCCATCAATCCCCAAAAGGGGTGCGCCGCCAAATTCACTGTAATCATACTTGCTGGCGAGGTGCCTTAAAGCTTGTTTAGCAAGGTCTTTCTCCTGCTTCAGGCAAGACATGATTTCCTGATAAGCCATTTCCATGAGAAACTGGTAAAGGCCTTCGCAGGCCTTTAAAACAACATTTCCCACAAAACCATCGCAGACAACAACATCGGCTGTTCCCTGATGAATATCACGCCCCTCAAGATTGCCAATAAAGCTTGACTGAAGAGGACTGTTGGAAAACAAAGCCAAAGTTTCTTTAGCCAGGCTAGTTCCCTTGGCTTCTTCGGAACCAATATTAATCAAGCCAACTTTTGGGTTATCTTTTTGGAGAATACGCTTGGCAAAAATACCCCCCATGACGCCGTACTGGTACAAATGCTCTGGCTTCGGTTGGGCATTGGCTCCAACATCAATCATCACGCAAAGCCCTCTTTTGGTGGGCATTACGGTTGCAATACCTGGCCTTCTTACGTTTTTAAGAAAGCGCTTGCTTAAGATACCACCAGCAACCATGGCTCCGGTATTTCCTGCACTGACAATACCATCGACTTTGCCGAGTCCCAACATTTGCCAAGAACGGGAAATGGAATTGTCCGGCTTTTTTCTCAAGCCATCCACTGGAGATTCATCCATGCCGATTGCCTGTGTGCAATGAAAGATGGAAATCCTTGAAGGGTCCGGATTATTCTTTATTTCTGGTTCTATTTGGGCTTGATCCCCAACTAAAACCACATTCAAAGAAGAATCCGCTTCTACAGCCTGCAAAGCTCCTGCGATAATTGGGGCAGGTGCATGATCTCCACCCATTGCATCCAAAGCAATGCGCATGGTTTACTTCTCCTCAGCGGCCTTCACAATTTCGCGGCCTTTGTAAAAGCCACAGTTGGAGCAAACACGATGAGGAATTACCGGCTGTTCGCAACGGGAACAGTATGAAATTTGCTTGGGCTTTACACCATGATGACTTCTGCGTTTTCCCTGCCTAGCATGGGAAGTTCTTCTCTTTGGAACTGCCATTTCTATATCTTCCCTTCTAAAAAAGAAGTAAATA
>JBEGQX010000316.1:0-12497 GCA_041180805.1 Planctomycetota bacterium | reverse complement strand
AATCAATAAGCCTTCCTTCTCTTTGCAGTAAAAACAAAGGCCAGATGGAAGATGGAGTGTTTAGTTTTGGAGAGGTTTTGTTCTCGATTATTATTTCGTGTGAAGATTCGCCTTTCAAAAGAATCTCAAAAAATTTTGCGGTTGCTGTTTTGATCAATCCGAAATTGCCTTTTGCAATAATCAGCAAAAGTACAAACTTCAGTGCAGCTATGCCTAAGATTAAATAAAGAACTTCCATAAAGGTGTCCATCGTGTACCCTTTTTTCGTTGGAATTAGTGCCTCTAATAATTAAGTTTATTGGCCTAATCTTGAAAATGGCTAAAAATCATGAAGAAAATTGCTGTTATTACTGGGGCGGGGAAGAAGAGAATCGGCTGGCATATTGCCAAAAAACTTGGTGCTGAGGGATATTCTTTGGTGCTAACTTACAGGTCAGACCCTGTGGAGGCCGAATCAAATGCTAATGAGTTGAGAACATTCGGATTTAATGTTTCCCTGGAGTGTGTTGAGCTTTCGGATGAGTTACAAGTTCAGCAATTTTTTCGCTCTACTGTTGAAAAACACGGTGCAATCGACTTGTTGGTTAACTGTGCCTCGATCTGGGTAAAAAAAAGAATTGAAGCCACTAATGCCCGTGATCTGATGGAAAATTTTAAAGCGAATGTAATAGCCACCTTTTTATGTTCCCAAATTGCAGGGGAAATCATGGTGAATCAAAAGCAGGGAGGCCACATAATTACTATTGGTGACTGGGCTACCAAAAGGCCTTACCGTGATTATTCCGCCTATTTTGCCACCAAAGGAAGCATAACCACGCTTTCCCGGTGCCTGGCTATTGAGTTTGGTTCAAGAAACCCATCTGTGAGAGTAAACTGCATTCAACCCGGTCCTGTGATGGTTCCAACAAACTTGCCTGAAAGTGAAAGAAATGAATCCATCATGGCAACGTTAGTTCAAAGGGAGGGAAGTCCCGAAGATGTTGCGGAAGCGGTGGTCTTTTTGGAAAAGAGCAAGTTCCTTACGGGTATTGAAATTCCGGTAGATGGTGGAAGGTCCATTTGGGCGCGAGGTTACTAATTTATTTTGCCCAAAGTTTTCTATCCAAACTTCTATAACTGATGGATTCCACAAGGTGGCTTGGCTGGATTTCGTCACTAAAATCCATGTCGGCTATGGTTCGCGCAACCCTTAAAATTCTGTCGTGTGCCCTGGCTGATAACCCCAGCTCATCCATTGCCGTTTGAAGTAATAACTTTCCCTCTTTATTTAACTGGCACCATTTTCGAACCATTTTTGAATTCATTCCGCTGTTCAATTTGCTGGCTGAAGCGGAAAACCTTTTGGCCTGAATCTCCCGTACTTCATTTACTTTGGCGCGCATAAAAGAACTGGATGTTCCGTCGGCTTGGGAAGATAGTTCCTGAAACGGAACGGCCGGAACTTCTATGTGCAAATCGATTCGGTCCAACAATGGACCGCTAATTTTCCCCATATATTTTTCGATGGCTTGAGGTGAGCATTTGCAGGGATGCTTGGGGTCGCCCAAATACCCGCACGGACAAGGGTTCATGCTTGCCACCAATACAAACTTTGCGGGGAAAGTTGTGGAATTCAAGGCTCTGGAGATGGTTACCTGACCTTCTTCCAAGGGTTGCCTAAGTACTTCAAGGCTTCTGCGGTTGAATTCCGGTAATTCATCCAGGAAAAGGATGCCATTGTGAGCGAGGCTGATTTCGCCAGGTGCTGGTGTACTGCCTCCTCCAACCATCCCAGCATCGCTTATGGTGTGATGCGGGGAACGAAATGGTCTGGTTGACAACAAGGATTGGCCAGGTAAAAGCCTCCCCATGGCACTGTAAATTTTGGTTGTTTCCAGGCTTTCTTCAACCCGGAGCGGTGGAAGAATGGTGGTCATTCTTTTGGCAAGCATGGTTTTGCCGGTCCCAGGAGAGCCGATCATCAACACGTTATGGCCTCCCGCTGCGGCAACTGCCAAAGCTCTTTTCGCCGATTCCTGCCCTCTTACATCAGAGAAGTCGAAATCGTAGCGATTTAGAAACTCCTCGGGTTGGTTAGTATCTTTATGTATTGGTTCTAATTGAATCGCTCCGGTTAGAATCCCCACAGCCTGCGATAAGTTGTGAATGGGAAACACATCGATTCCCTGCACTACGCTGGCTTCCTGACTGTTGGATTCTGGCAGCATTAATCCCTTGATACCTGCTTTTTGGGCTGCCATGGCAATGGATAATGCACCTTTGATGGGCCTAAGTTTGCCATCCAGAGCAAGTTCGCCAACAAAAGCCAGGCCATCGGTGCTTTCCTTGGCCAGTTGTTTTGTGGCAATCAATATTCCCAGTGCGATTGGAAGGTCAAAACTGCCCGCATCTTTCTTGATATCTGCGGGGGCAAGATTAACGATGGTTCTTCCGGTTGATTTTCGGTATCCAAGATTGGTGATAGCCCGTTCAATGCGATGTATGCTTTCTTTTACTGCCTGTTCTGGAAGTCCAACTATCACTGTTTTTGGAATTCCAGCACTGATATCGACTTCAGTTTCAACGGCAATTGCGTCAATGCCCAGAAGGGCAAAGGTTTTTAGGTTCGAAAGCATGGGCGATTATTTCTTTGTTTAGAGGATTTCCTCTTCAGGAGGTTTGTTGTTGAATATCAATCGATTTACAGCGATTTTTCCAAGGGTCCAGATCGCCGCAAGCGAAAGTATCACCAGCCATAGTTTGATGGATACATGAGCCACAAAAGAGTACCAGGGGCCATCAGTTTCGTTTGGGCCAGGTTCAACCCAGCCATCAATTTTCAATAGGAAAATAATGTTGAAGATTAATATGGATAAGGCGATGGTGCCAGTGATGATGCCGGGCAATAACCATACAAATTTATCTTTTCCGGTGACATCGTAAGTTTTTTTTGTTCTTCCGATTACGCGGGTACGGTTGTTGTAACCACAGTAAACGCAAACGATATCATTCTCATTCAATAGTTTGTTGGCGCAATTCGGGCATCTTGCGACTATTATTGTTTCCGTTAGACCATAAGGATTCTTCGAGTTTTCCGAATCCTCTTCCTCATCAGTTGGTTGGTTTTTTGAGCCAGCGGACGGAGTTGTTTCCTTTTTTTCTTCTTTTAAAGGGGCTTTGGGGGTTTCCTGCGTAGCCACAAAAACCTTTGAGCATCCTTTGCAACGCACCTTTTTACCCAATAATTCTTGGGAAACAGTCAATTTTTTTCCGCATTCCGGGCATGCAATCTGAATTGAAGCGCTGGACATAATTAATTTTATTCCGTTTGGGTTAACAAATCACATATAGCATTAAAATAAGGTTTTGACTAAACTTCCATCACATTTTGACCACTTTTTGATAAGGAACAAATGTGGCAAATTTAGATAATGTTAGAATTCTCGTTGGATTGGCTACTTACAACGAAAAAGGTAATCTCAAAGACTTGCTTCAGGCAACACTTGATACTTTACCAAACTTGGAAGTTTTAGTTATCGATGACAATTCACCGGATGGAACTGGTGAACTGGCTGATCAAATGGCTTCCCAGAATAGTCGGATTCATGTTTTGCACCGAAAGGGCAAACTAGGTCTTGGTACGGCAATCATTGCTGGAATGAATTACGCAATCGAAAATAACTTTGATTTTTACACAAGCATGGATGCTGATTTTAGTCATAATCCCAAATACCTGCCAGCTATGGTTGCAGGTATGGCTGAAAATGACATTATGATAGGTTCCAGATATGTTCCCGGCGGTGGAACGGAAAACTGGCCTTTTTCAAGGAAGTTCATCAGTAAATCTGTCAACGCCTTGGTAAGGTTTCTTTTTTGGATTTCTGTTAAAGATGCCAGTGGTGGATTTCGTTGCTACAGGGTTGCCAAGCTTAGGCAGATTGATTTTTCCAAGATGCGCTCCAAGGGATACAGTTTTCAGCAGGAAATGCTGTATCGGTGCATATTAAAAGGGGCAAAAGTTGGGGAAACTCCTATTATTTTTGAAAATCGCAGGGATGGGGTTTCAAAAGTCAATTGGTGGGAAGCTTTAAGGTCCATTTCGCTGCTTGTTTACCTTGGTTTGTACTCAAGGATTTCACGCGATCCTTAGAATTTGTAGCTTTATCCAGAGTTTAATTTAGTTTGACATTTCCGCCACCAAGCAATTCTTCCAGTTCCTCCACCGGAAATCTGTTTGGGTTTACATGATATTCCCTACCCAATTTTAGAACGCATTGGTTTCTTGAGAAGTCACGAATAGAAAGGAATACCGGACATGTGCCCGGGCTGCTTTTAAGCAAAGTTCCTATCCGATGGATGTCGTGGGGGCTATGTTCCCCCAAAGCAAGTTGTAAGTAGAGACCTTTTGCCAGTTCTCTGGCTGCCTGTTCTATACTGAAAACACGTTGGAGAATCAGTCCGGGTTCTTCTCTGGTTCTCTCAACTCTGCCTTTTACAAAGCAAACACGGTCTTCCTGAAATTCTTCCTTGTAGCGAAGATAATCATCAGGCCACATGACACAGTCTACGCCCCCTTGGAAATCCTCAATTCGGCATCGCACATACCTGGTGTTACCATTTCTGGCCTTTTTGGTGTTCATAAACCGTATCTGGGTAATCATGCCTCCAAGAGTAACTTCGCTATCTTGGGGTAATCCCTTAAGTGCAAGGCAATCGTGCGAAGAAAACCTTCCTATTTCCTTTTCAAATTGGGTCAAAGGATGGCTGGAAAAATAGAAGTCCAAAACTTCCTTTTCAAATTTCAACCGATCAGATTCAGACCAGGCCGGCACTTGCAAAAGAACCTGGTTGGAAGATTGCTCATCCTCGCCACTTGATGAACTTTCCTGCATGCCAGAGAACAGGTTTCCCTGGCCGGATCTTTTGTCTTGCTGCCTTTCCATGGCGCCTTGCAAAGCCCTTGAAAGGAGGTGCATTAATTGGGCGCGGTGATGGTTGAAGCAATCAAGCGCCCCCGCTTTGATAAGTTTTTCGATCACTGGTTTGCCAACGACTTTAAGATCCAGCCTTTCGCAAAAATCAAAAATATCCCTGTAAGGGCCGCCTTTTTGGCGTACGGATACTATTTCCGCCGCGGCGTTGTTGCCACATCCCTTGATAGCCCTTAACCCGAACAGGATCTTTCCTTCAATCGCGACAAAATCCGCCTCGCTACTATTCACATTCGGCTGGCAAACTTCCACCCCGCTTTTTCTGGCATCATCAATGTGCTGGACAAGAATGTCGCGCTTGTTGCCATCTTCGATTTCACTTGTAAGCAGGGCCGCCATAAACTCGGGTCGGTAATGTTGTTTCAGGTATGCTGTCTGATAACCGACATGAGCGTAAGCCGCGCTGTGGCTTTTGTTGAAGCCATAACCACCAAACACAACAATAAGCTGGAAAATTTCCTCGGCAGTTTTTTGACTGATGCCGCCTTTTACAGAGCCTTTTATGAATTCTTCCTTTCGCTGGTCAATGATTTCCTGCTTTTTCTTGCTGATAGCCTTGATGCAAGCATACGCGCTTGAAAGTTCTATACCCCCCAATTGATTGAGGATTTGCATGATCTGTTCCTGATAGACCATGACTCCAAAGGTTTCGCCAAGTATGGTTTCCATGACCGGGTGTGCATAGGCAGGCGACTCTTTGCCGTGTTTTCTGTTGATATAAGCGTCAACCATTCCACCTTCGAGCGGGCCAGGCCTGTACAGTGCCATGATTGCAATAATATCACGAATGTTATCCGGCCGCATGCGTTTAAGAAGTTCGCGAATGCCGCTTGAATCCAACTGGAATACCCCCTTTGCATCGCCTTTTTGAAGCAAATCGTAGGTCTTTTTGTCATCCAGCGGGATAGCCTGCAGATCTATCCTTATGCCGTGGTTTTTCTCAATCATCCTCAGCGCATTATCCAGACAGGTAAGCGTTCGAAGGCCAAGAAAATCCATCTTTAGCAGGCCAACTTTTTCAAGGTCACCCATCACCCACTGAGTTGTGACCACTCCTTCTTCCTTGCGCATGGATTCGTCACCTTTGCGGACGATCCTTTGCAGGGGAACATGGTCTGTAAGGGGACCGTCAGAAATGACAACCCCGGCGGCATGGGTTCCCGCATTCCGGTTGGTGCCTTCAAGTCTTTTGGCAATTTCGATAAGTTCCCTGATTTCAGCGTCTAGGCTGATCAGGTTTTTCATTTCGGAGTTGGCGGAAATGGCCTCGTCCAAGGTGATTCCTGGGGTTTCGGGAACCATCTCGGTTAATTTGATTACCCGTTCCAAGGGTATATTTAATACGCGTCCAACATCCTTGATTGCGGCTCTTGCAGCCATGGTTCCAAATGTGGCAATTTGAGCCACACTTTCTTCGCCATATTTTTCTCGTACATAAGCAATAACTTCCTCACGACGATCCTTGCAGAAATCAATGTCGATATCGGGTGCTTCTGACCTGTTTGGATCCAGAAATCTTTCAAACAGCAGGCCGTAATCAATCGGATCAACATGGCTTAGTTTTAAAACATAACTTACCAAGGCGCCGCATGCTGAACCTCTTGCGCTGCAAGGAATTCCTTTTTCATTCGCAAAGCGCACAAAGTCTGCTACAATCAAAAAATAACTGGCAAAACCCATGCGGCAAATGATGGAAAGTTCTTTCTCCATTCGATCTTGCGCAGCTTTGGGGGGCTTTTTGCCGTATCTTTCCACCATTCCCAGCGCGCAAAGTTCCTTAAGGAAATCCTCTGGTGACTTTTTTTCCGGAGGCACAAACACTGGAAAGTGTCTTTTGGAGAAATCTAACTGAATGTCGCAGGTATCCGCAATTTCCTGACTTCTTTGAACCGCCTCGGATTGATCCGGGAAAAGTGAATACATTTCATGCGGTGCGCGAATATAAAACTGATCGGATCCGTATTTCATCCGGTTTTCATCGGAACGGATTCTTCCAGTGTTTATGCAAAGAAGCACATCGTGAGCCTGGCTGTCTTCCGGAGTTAGATAATGTGCATCGGAAGTGGCCACCAATGGAAGTCCAAGCTTGTTTGCAATTTGAATGGCACCTTGGGCGCATTCTTGCTGAATCGGCACCCCATTATTCTGAATTTCCACGAAAAAGCGGTTTTTAAAAACCTTTGCGAACCATCTCGCCAAGTCCGCAGCTTCACTTTCTTTGTCTTGCAATATTAGGTCACTGAATTCACTTGAGGCGCAGCCACTAAGACAGATGATTCCCTCCGAATGATCCTTTAATAAATCCTTGTCGATTCTGGGTACATAGTAATAACCTTCCAAAAAAGCTATGGATGCCATTTTGATAAGGTTTTGAAAGCCTTTTTTGTTTTTAGCAAGCAGTGTAAGGTGGAATCCTGCGTCCCCTCTTTTTTTTGCTTCCCTGTCAGTTCTGGTTTTGGGCGCCACATAAGCTTCGTAACCTATGATTGGATTGACGCCCCCTGCCCTGCACTCTCGGTAAAACTCTATTGCACCGTATAGATTTCCGTGGTCTGTCAGAGCCACGGCGTTCATACCTTGTTCTTTAACACGATTGACCAATTCCGGAATTCGGCTGGCGCCATCCAGAAGACTGAAATGGGTATGGCAATGTAAATGGGCGAAAGAATTGGCAGCCATTCCTTTAGCTCCTTGAAACTGTACTTCAAAGCAAATTTAAATATAGGGCTTTGCCAAGGAATTAAAAGAATTAAAATTACGATTCAATAACATCTGGATCTATGATAGCCCGGGCATATTTTGCGAGCATTAGCTGGACAGACTGGATTTTTTGCCAGTCAGAATATTTTAGGGCGATATGGGATCCTTCCTCATTGGCGCACATATTTTCGGTTGCCAGAGTCAGATGTCTGTGAAGAAACTCAAATAATTCCGCCAACCTTGCCGCCTGGGAAGCAGTAAGTTTTTGGGGCAATGGGGGTAGAGGTTTGTTGCCTATGAAAACATTTCCCTGATTAATGTGCACGGGGTGATCTGCAGGTAATTCAGACTGAATATCATGGTCATAACTTTCCGCATAATCTGGGAGTGCCTTGAATGTGCCATGGTCTGTTGAATCAAGGATTTTTGTTTTTGATTCTTTGGGGAATCCCTCGGAAATCGAGGAAATCCTATCGCGGATTTCCTCCTCCGAGCCAAATAGCAAAAGTGACCTTCCTATGTGTACCCTGTCCCCGGCTTTGAGTCTGCGAATGTGAACCACGTTTCCATTGACTTTGGTTCCATTCGTGCTTTCCAGATCAGTTAATATTACCTCATCATTGTCAGCTTGGATTTTTGCATGAAACCGGCTTACTCTTTCATCATTGAGCCGAATGTGGTTTCCTTCTTCTCTGCCTATGGTGACCGGCAGAGGCATGGCACGGAATACTTTCCCCTTGTCAATGCCTTCCAGAATGTGAAATGTGATTTTTTGCATTTTGTTTTAAAGAGCGATGATCATGTATCCATAATCTACACTATTCAATCAGCATGAGGGAGATGATAAATCCAAGAACATCTCCCATTTATTGCCATTGCACAGGAATTCCCCACAAGTCTGGGTTTGAATTTGGGTCCCAAGGGGAACAAAAATTCAGATGCCTGAACCAAGTTTCCTGTTTTTTAGCCAGATGTCGGGTCCTTAGATTGATGGAATCTATCATTTTTTCATATGAAATACCTCCGTTTAAATACCTGATAATTTCCTGATAACCGATGGCTTGTCGGGCTTCTTTGCCTAAATCGGGATACTTTTCCAAAAGATTTTTGGTTTCTTGGATCCAGCCGTTTTCCAGAAGAATCAGAGTTCGTTTGTGGATTCTTTCGTAGAGAATCTTTCGATCCAGTTGGATATAAACGCAGTTGATTTTTTCTTCGGATGACTTTTTCCATTGGTTTTGAAATTCAGATAACTTCTTTTTGGTTGATTCGAAAACTTCCAAGGCCCTTAAAATCCGTCTTAAATCATTCATGTGGATTCTAGATGCGCTTTCAGGATCAACCTGTTCCAAATATTTGTGGGCTTCCGGAGTATTTGAGGGGGAAAATCTGTCCTCCAAGGCTTTCCTGATGGATGGTTCAATTGGTGGTGATTCAAATATACCGTACACCAATGCTTTTAAATACATTGGGGTACCACCTACAAAAATTGGAACTGACTTGTCGTAAATGATTTTATTCAGGGAATCTTTTGCCAATTTTAACCAAGATGACACATTGCTGGATTGATTGGGATCAAGTACATCCACAGCGTGATGGGGTACAGATCCCCTTTCAGCATTTGTGGGCTTGGCAGTCCCTACATCCATGCAACGATAAAGAGTCATGGAATCCATGCAAATGATTTGACCGTTAATTTTTTTTGCCAATTGAATGGCAAGATTTGTTTTACCGCTGCAAGTCGGGCCGGTAATGATGTAAGCGTTTTTTAAAGTTTCCATGGATGTAATCTAATACAGCAATCCAGGGAATCAACTAACACGCCCTAAAACTAAATGGCAATCAGGCTTTGTAGGGAAAAATCGAAAATCTTGGGGTTTTCCAAACCCAGATAATCCCTGAGGTTTAATTTCACAGATTCCATGTGAGAATGACCTTGAAGGATTAGATAAGGGGAATCTAGAAGGGCGGAATCAAATACTGCTGGTATGTTGTAAGCAGAGCCAATTGCAGGAACTACACCCCATTCGCAATCAAAGAATGTTTCAGAAATATCAATCGAGTTGGCAAATTGGATTTTCCCATCAAGGTGATTTTCAATTGCCAACCTGTCTAACATGGAATCCGCTGCCAAAACAGCGATAAACTGAAATCCATTTTTTTTCAGAAGCACCGATTTGGCAATGAATCTTCCGGGAATGCGCAGCGTTTTGGCAAGTTTTTGTGCTGAAAAAGCTGGCGCATGCTGAATCCACTGGTACTGAATTCCTTTGTTTTGCAGAAAATGATAAATTCGCATGGAAGCCATCCAAAGCGGGTTTTAAGTGTTTAGAGCAAGATTTAAAAATAATAAAAATAACTGCAACAAAGTAACCCAATATGCCCAAACCACCCATATTTTCTTTGGTATGTTTATATTTATTCCGGATGTGATAGATATATGGGCTTTTGGCTATTCCCAAAGCTGAAAGCAGATCCATTCCTTGGAATCTCTGGTTAGGAGGTTTTTACCGGAAAATGCCAAAGGAGTCCTGCAAACTCCGTTAAAAACTTTTTTTTCCAAGATGGGTGACGGTTTTGATTTTCCAAAAGAGTAAACCCTAAGCATTCCATTTTCAGAAAGTGCGACTAAGTTTTCCGGAGAGGCTAATAAATGTCCCGCACCATACTCTTCTATTTCCCAATAAGTTTTTCCGGTTAAAGCTTCTATCGCTTTTAGTTGGGAACCGCTTTCCTGCCTTCCATGGTAACCGTAAATAACTCCATCATGGAAAACAGGTGTCATAAAATGGCTGGAAATACCAGAATCATTAGCCCATATTTTGGCGAGATTGTTGGATGACCTTTTAAGTAGCATTCCTCCAGTGCCATAACTTGCGCTTAGGAATAAATAATCATCAAAGATTACGGGATTCGCGGCATTCACAGAAGCCTCGTACCGTGCCTTGAATGGTTGAAATACATTAGTTTTTCCTGTTTCAAGATCCAGAACTGAAAGACCCTGCCTTTGAATAACATGCAGAAGTTTATCTTGAATGACGGGGGAAGCGTAACTGGCGGCAAATGGTTCGGATTTCCAGATTTCTTTCCCTGAAACAATGTCCAAGCAGATAATCCCTGCTTTGCGTCCCCCTGCCATGACAAATAATTTTTTAGCGGTTGCCACCGGTGAGGTGCCCACTCCAAAGAACCCTTTATTACCCTCGTACTTTTCCAGAAGATTTAATTCCCAACTAAGTGTTCCAGTTTCTTCCTCGAAAGCACGAAGAATACCATCGGGGCTTAAAAGGATTACTTTCCCAAAGTGGTGACATGGTGTGGACCTTGGTCCGTTTCCCTTACCGAAATCATCGGTGAAAGATGCTTGGAAAGCTTTTTGCCAAATTGGTTTTCCGGTTTGAAATTCTGTTTTTGTAAGGTATTCCTGATCATTATTTCTTGAATAAAGATAGCAATGATCTTTCACAATAATGGCACTGCTATAGCCTTGGAATGCTTCTTTTCTCCATAGTATTTTTGGTTCCTTAAGAATCTTATTGGGAATATTTCCTGTTTGAGCGTTTCGATTCGGGCCTAAATATTCAGGCCAGTCACTTCCAATCACTAAATTGCATGTGAAAAAAAACAAACTAATAGCAATAAGACGCGTGTGCATGGTATTTGCCTCTTGAATCCTGTTATTAATATTGCATATTAGGCGTTCCAAAAGCAATTTTCATTTGTCTGCCTGGCGGTACAATGAATTTAATGATGGACTGGATGATATTCTGAAAGCTCGAGGTGAGAAAATATGAAATGCCAGCGATGCACAAAAGCTGCCACCTTGCACATAACGGAAGTTCTTTCTGAGGAAAATGTCCAAGAAGCCCACCTTTGCGAAGATTGTGCCAATAAATACCTCACAGAACCTGAGAAAGATGATTTTTCCAAAAACTTGGAAGTGGGGCCTTCCGAGGGAATTACGGAAGCCGAGGTTGCCAGCAGTAAGGAATGTTCCATGTGTGGAGTTAAGTTTTCCGACTTCAGAAATACCGGTCGCTTGGGTTGCCCGAACGATTATCTTGAATTTCGGGACGAACTGCTTCCCTATCTTGAAAATATCCACGGGGAGACGAAGCATTGTGGAAAGGTGCCTGGCAGGATGAGGCATGTGCAATCTGCGGTGGGGGAACTTCTCCAGCTTAGAAAGCTTTTGCAGTCTGCCATCCAGCGCGAGGCTTATGAGGAAGCCGCAAATTTACGGGATCAGATCAGAAAGCTTGAAGCGGAGTAAAGTCCGGTTGGTTTTAATAACCATCAAGAATGGATATTCATGAATTGTAAGTATTGTTCAAACCCTGCCACCATTCATTTGACAGACCTCGTTGGGGGCGAAAAAAAGGTTACGCACCTCTGCAAGCAGTGCGCCGAGGCTAAAAAGATGCTAAAGCAAGCCGATGTGGACCTACCGGGGTTGCTTCAGGGTTTGATAAGCAAACATATTGGAAAGGAAGCTGAGGAGCTATCCAGTCTAGTTTGTCCGGATTGCGGCATCAGATACATGGACTTCCGAGCCCAGGGTAGATTGGGGTGCCCAAATGATTATGTGCATTTTCGCAAAGGACTGGAACCTTTGATTGATAAGATTCATCGAATGAAAAAACATTTGGGGAAATGTCCGGAAAATAGTGTTCCCATTTCTGAAACTCATTTAAATGATATCATCCGTCTTAGACAGGAATTGAAATCCGCCATTGAATCAGAAGCTTACGAGCAGGCGGCTAAAATCAGGGATTTGCTAAAGCAAAAAGGTAATTCCTATGGACTTTGAAAACTTGACAAAAAGCT
>JBEGQX010000315.1:0-6157 GCA_041180805.1 Planctomycetota bacterium | reverse complement strand
ATCCGGGGCGGTTTGGAATTTCACTAAGCTTCAAACGGTAGATCGCAGCTTGAAGGAAGTTATACCTTCCAGGGGATTCCAAGTATTGGGCGTTGAAGCCTGGCTTGCCATCAGGGCCTGGAGCAAACCAAGAAATCTTCATTCCTGCTGGTTCCACAAAACGAACTTCGGTTCGGGCGATTTGGGCTGGGGCTTGCGGGCCACCGGTAAGTGCGCCCATGGCTGGAACCGCACCTGCGGGGCCCATGTTTGGTTGGCACATTCCATTAGGTCCACACATTCCACCCATGGCTGCCGGTCCCATCATTGGGCCATGGCCTCCATGCGTGTGGTTGGCTAACTTGATATTCGAAGGGGCGCCACCAGGCATTCCTGGCATTGCTGGTACACCCGGGGGAGAAATCATGCCGCCAGGGGTAAGGGCACCGGCTGGCATACCAGCCATTGCCTGTTGGATGGGATTGCTTCCTGCGGGAATCATGCCACCCTTGAAGCTGGTTTGCTGAACAATATCCAGCGGCACGCTGTTGGCTATCATTGCCTTTGCAGCGGCTTCACCCGAAGGAGCTATGGATTGGTAAGGTCCGGAAACAGGTACTGGGGCTCCCCATGCACCTTGAACACCCGGAATGGTGCGGGGGGCATAAATCCCCTGATGAATTCCATCGTTAGAAGAGAAGTTCTGACTTCCGTGATACTGAGACATGAATTGGCCGCCACCTTTGTCGGATACGCAACCGCTCAAGGTAGCCAACGCTAAAATGCTTCCGTAGATGCGCTTCATACCAACCCCCATTCGCAGCTTGAATTCGTTCATTCCCTATTTGCCTTTGGCAATAACTGATGTTTTCTTGATCCCCGTTTAAGTCTCCTAATCGGAAACTCTCAACAGGTATATCGGCGATAAAGGGTTGATACTTTCATCAAATTCCTCAAAAGTTTCCTCTTTTTCCTTTTCAATAAGATCGTTATTAGCCCTACTCTTGGTAAAATCGTAACTTGGGTAATTTTGGTTGGGGATTTTAGCGTTCAGCTAGTTCTTGTTGAAAGCACTGCATGACAGAGATTCTTTCTGGAACCATCGAAAGAGTGACTTTTCACAATCCAGAAAATGGTTTTTGTGTTCTGAAAGTTCATGTAAGGGGCCGATTGGGGTTGGTTTCTGTGATTGGCAATTCTCCCATGGTTACTTCCGGAGAACATTTGGAAGCCGAGGGCAATTGGGAACAAGACCGTGACCATGGACCACAGTTCAAGGCCTTGGCCATGCGTTGTACGGCTCCGCATAGCATTCAGGGCATTGAAAAATATCTGGGGTCAGGTTTGATTAAGGGAATCGGACCTACTTACGCAAAAAAAATCGTCGAGGCTTTTGGGGTCAAAACTCTTCAGATTCTTGATGAGTCTCCCAGTTATCTCAAGGAAGTTAGAGGTCTTGGGCCCAAGAGAATCGAGAAGATTCGTCAGAGTTGGAAGGAGCAAAAAACCGTTCGCGACATTATGATTTTTCTGCAGTCCAATGGTATTGGCACTTCCCGTGCCCTGCGCATCTACAAAACCTATGGCAGCGAATCTGTTTCCCTGATTCGCGAGAACCCATACAGGCTGGCACGGGATATTTGGGGAGTGGGTTTTCAAACCGCGGATGATTTGGCGCTTAAAATAGGGATCGATCGATTATCTCTGGATCGGGCTGGGGCGGCGCTATTGTACACCCTGGAGAAGTGTGCCGAGGAAGGGCATGTGGGCGTACCGAGGGAACTTCTGCTGAAAAATGCTGAGGAATTGACCTGTATTCCGCCTAATATCCTGGAGCAGTCGTTGGAACGAGAACTGGGGAATGGTGCTCTTGTTGGCGAGGATATTGATGGTGTGCCCTGGATTTATGCGGTAAGGCTTCATCAGTCCGAGGTGCTTCTTGCTAAGCATATGTTAAGGCTTATCAAGGGAAATCATCCACTGGCAGGCATGGATGTTCGGCAAAAGGTACAGCAAATTGTGGCGGATAGTGGTTTGGAACTGGACGACAAGCAATCGGATGCAGTCGAAATGGCCGCGGCATCCAAGGTCCTAATTCTTACCGGAGGCCCAGGGGTGGGAAAAACCACCATCATCCGCCTGATTTTGCAATTATTTCAGCAGGCGAAAAAGACATGTGTTCTTTGTGCGCCCACAGGTCGGGCCGCTAGACGGCTTTCTGAGAGTACATCCCAAGAGGCAAAGACTATCCACCGAACGCTGGAATTCGACCCATCGGTTGGTGGGTTTCGGAAAGATTCCTCACAGCCTTTGGAGGGAGATTTGTTTGTTGTGGATGAGACCTCAATGGTGGACACCGTTTTGATGGCCCATCTGGTACGCGCCATTCCCAACCATGCCTGCCTGCTTCTGGTGGGGGATGTGGACCAGCTACCTTCCGTTGGCCCGGGAAGAGTGCTTGCGGATCTGATTGAATCTCGCAAGATTCCAACGGCAAGGCTTACCCGGATTTTTCGCCAGGCAGGAGTAAGTCTTATCGTTAGGGCCGCACACTCGGTGCTGCACGGAGAATTACCGGTTCCATCCTCGAATCCCAAAGGAGACTATTTCTTTGTGGAGGCTGAACAACCACAATCCGTGGCGGAAAAGATTCTCACCATGATTCATGATCGCATCCCCAAGACTTTTCAGTTCGACCCTTTGCGGGATATTCAGGTGTTAACCCCCATGAATCGTACCGAGCTTGGCGCGCAGGAATTCAACAAGAGGATTCAGGAGTTATTAAACCCGCCGGGCAAGGTTCCACAAATCGAGCGCTTTGGTGTTTGCTTCCGTTTGGGAGACAAAGTCATTCAGTTGCGCAACAATTACCAGAAGGAAGTTTTTAATGGTGATGTTGGTTTTGTGGAAGTTATTGATGAGGAAGAGCGCGAGTTGATGGTCTCTTTTGATGGCAGGAGGGTCGCCTATGAATATGGAGAACTCGATGAGATTGGCCTTGCTTACGCCCTTACCATTCACAAATCTCAGGGTTCGGAATATCCGGTGGTGGTTCTGCCTTTGCATACCCAGCATTTTCTGATGCTTCAAAGAAATCTACTTTATACAGCTATCACCCGGGGAAAAAAGCTTGTAGTGGTTGTGGGAACCCGAAAGGCTTTGGAAATAGCGATTTCCCGGCAAGATAACCGACATCGGTACACCTCATTGATTTTAAGGTTGTACCAGAAGGCTGCCCATTAAGTCGCAATCAGTTGGTAAGGTCAAATCTTCTTGAATGATTGAAATGCCTGATGGCTGTGTTACATTATTTCAAACTCGATAAATCAAATGATCATGAGGATGAGGTTTATTATGGCCATGAGATTTTTTCTTAAAAACTTGAATATGTTGGCGGTATTGGCTGGGCTTTTATTTGTTCCTAACCTTGCAAAGGCGCAAATTACCGCTGACAAAGTAAGCAATACTTTCACAGTTTCGGACGGATTAGAGTTCAAGCTTTGGGCCAGTGAACCCTTGTTTGCAAATCCTACCACCATGGATATTGATGAAAAGGGCAGGGTTTGGGTTTGCGAGGCTGTGAATTATCGCAGAAAGTTGCGCAACCAGCCGCCACTTCGTGCGGAGGGCGACAGATTAGTGATACTAGAAGACTCTAATGGGGATGGTGTTGCGGATAAGGCCATTACTTTCTTTCAGTCTCCTGCAGTCATGGCGCCATTGGGTATTGCAATAGCGAAGGATGCAAAAGGCCCCGGAAGGAAAATCTACTACTGCCAGTCCCCGGATATCATGGTTTTGGAAGACAAAGATGGTGACGACAAGGCGGATGGCCCCCCCAGGGTTTTGCTGACCGGATTCCAGGGAATTGATCATGACCATGGAGTGCATGGCATAAGTATTGGGCCTGATGGCAAGCTGTATTTTTCAGTTGGTGATGCAGGCGTTAAAGATTTGAAGTCTGCGGATGGTAAAGGGAAAAGCTGGACATCCAATAGTACCGATTTGCGGGCGGGCACTGTTTGGAAGTGTGATCTTGATGGAAACAACCTGGAGTTGATTGCCCATAACTTCAGGAACAATTACATGCCTGCAATTGATAGTTTTGGCACGGTGTTCATCAGCGATAACGATGATGATGGCAATCAGATGACTCGCATTTGCTACGTCATGCCGGGTGGTAACTTCGGGTATCACCCTCGTGGTCCCGGGCAGACTCACTGGCACGAAGAACAACCTGGAGTGGTTCCAAAAATTCTTAGAACCTATTTTGGAAGCCCAACAGGAATGTGCATGTATGAGGCCAATTTGCTGCCTGCAAAGTACCGTGGTCAATCATTTCATACCGATGCCGGCCCCAGGCATGTCCGTTGTTACCATACCAAGGTAAATGGTGCCGGTTTTGAGGTGGAACCGGAAAATGTTGTCACCAGCACTGACAATTGGTTTCGGCCCAGCGATGTCAAAGTTGCTCCGGATGGCTCGATCTTTGTTTCTGATTGGTACGATCCCGGGGTGGGGGGGCATGGAATGGGTGATACAACACGGGGTCGGGTTTTCCGGCTTGCTCCCAAAGGTTCCAATACCATTTCGGTTTCCGTGAATTTGGATAAACCCGAAGGTGTGTTGGCAGCTCTTTCATCAGGCAATAACGCCATCCGGTTCATGGGAATCCAAAAAATCTCCTTAATGAATGTTGAGGATGTTGGGGCATTGGTGAAAGTTGCGCTTGCCCAAAAAGATATCGCAGAGATGCCATGGATTCTTGCCAGGCTGAACTGGTTTCTGCCTGATTCGGTGGCATTGCCAGAAAAGCTTAAAAATCGCGAGGAATTTCAATGGCAGGCTGTCCGCAAGATAGCAGCGAGGCATCCAGGGTTTGAAGGTGTTTCCGCCGCCGAGGAAAAACTTCTGGGCGAATTGGTGCAATCTGGCACGGCTGGAACACGCAGGGAAATTCTACTGGAGCTTCGTAAGAATGTGTCAGATTCCGCGAAGAGAAATTTCTATGCCCTGGCTAAAAAGTACGACGGCAAAGATTTGTTTTATCTGAAAGCCATTGAGGTCGCTTGTGCGGATGACGGCCAGCATCGTTTCGCTTTTTTAGCCGACTTTAGCCGGGAATTTCCCAAATGGAATAGCCAGGTAGCCGACTTGGTCTTTGAGTTAAGGCCAGATGATATGGTTTTAAAAATACCATCGATGCTTGCCGATAAGACATTGTCCAGCGAACAGAAAGCACGGCTGGTTTCTATTCTTGCCGCGTCTGATAATCCGGCGCAGGGTAACGATTTGATCAAGATGCTTCAGGCCAGTGATGATAGCTCTGTACAAGAGGGAATACTTGAAGCATTGAAATTGTTTCTACCTGGCAAGTGGTCATCCCTGAATAAATCACCCGAGCTTAAGTCAGCCATCAAATCTCTTCTTAATGGTAATGATCGGGAACAATTAATGGGACTGGGCTTGGTGGAAGCTTCCAAACAAAAAGAATACCTGGTAAGTGTGGTGGGATTGGCTCAAAAAGCATCGAATGAAAAAATTAGACAGCAAGCGATCAAAACGTTGGGGGCTGTACCGGAAAAGGAGTGTGTGCAGTATCTTGTGGAATTATGGAATTCCAAAGAATCCCAGCGCGAGGAAATAGCAAAAGCGCTGGCAAATCTTTCTGCGGGTAAGGGAAGGCAGTCCGGAGTGCCTGGAGCCCTTGAGACATTGCAAAACTTCTTTCAAGGTGCCAAAGCTGACAAACAAACGCTATCTTTCCTGATACAGACCATGGCGGGTACCCGTAGTGGAACGGAATTTCTTCTGAAACAAGCTGAAGTCAGCCAAAATGCTGAATGGAAAGAAGAAATCGGAAGAGTGGTGCGAAATAGCCCTTTTCAGGATCTGCGAAACAGGGCAATGGTTGCCTTACCAGCCCCTGCAAAACTTGATCTCAAGAAGTTGCCTTCTTCTCAGGTTCTAGCCCAACGCAATGGTAATGTGGAGCAAGGCCGCGCTTTATTTTTTGCCAGTGTGAATTCTCAGTTGCAATGTTTGAAGTGCCACAAAGTACTGGATAAAGGTGGTGCCATTGGCCCGGACTTGACTCAAATTGGCAAGAAAGCCAGTAAAGAAAACCTTTATGATTCCCTTTTGCATCCAAGTAAGGCAATAGCTGACCAATTTCTAA
>JBEGQX010000314.1:0-19815 GCA_041180805.1 Planctomycetota bacterium | reverse complement strand
TAGTGAGGCAGGATGCCAGAATCATTTGCTATTCCCGGCGTGGATATTCCTTTCACACCGCTGGTTAAAAATCAAAAGCCTCGCAAAGACGCTTTTGTCTCCACGGTTCGAGTTTCCGTGGTGATAGTCAACTACCGCCAGTGGAAATGGACAGAGCAACTGGTTCGCAGGCTTTCAAGATGCGCCGCCGTAAGACAAGGCCGTGCGGAAATTTTAATTATCGATAACAACTCTCCTCATCATCCTGCCATTCGAAAATTGCAATCGAAAGAATTTGTCACACTTCGCAGGTGGAGGCGCAACCGGGGTTTTTCCTGTGCTGTAAACGAAGGCTGCAAGTATTCCTCGGGAGATTGGATTCTCATCCTGAACCCTGACATCACGCCTGCACCGAGGTTTCTTGACCAAATCGAGGAACTGCTTGATCAACCCGGCAGAATTCCCGCCAAGACAGGCATCATAGGCTTTGGGCTGAGGAATCCGGATGGAAGTTTTCAAGGTTCCACAGGTCCCCTGCCGACTTTTTGGGGCACCATGCTTCGCAGAGTTCTCCCAAGGGCCTGGCGCAAATACGACCTCCATAACAATAACGAGGCCAGAAAGGTCGACTGGCTGACTGGTTGCTGCATGTTGGTTCGCAGAGAATGCATCCGCGATTTGAAACGATTCGATCAGGATTTCTTCCTGTATTACGAAGATGTTGATTTTTGCAAACGCGCCACGGATGCGGGCTGGGATGTGCTTCATGATCCGTCCCTGTTTGTGATTCACCATGAACCACTGCATACCAGGCGGGTGCCACCCCGGTTAAGGGTAATTACCCGGCAGGCGCTCATGACTTACGCAGCCAAGCATTGGCGAGGTTCGGAAGCCCGCTGGATGTGCAGAGTGATTCGAATTGAGGCGAAAATCCGGCTGGCGGTCGCCCGCATTCAGGGTGATGGAAGAAGTGCCAAATGGTACGACCGACTGGCCCGTTATGCGGCTTTAATGTGCAACGGCAGCCTGCGTGTGGCCCGGGGTGAATTTCTTGCCGCACTTGCGGAGCCCGTTCATTGACCTCTCCTTGGAAACCATGTCCTTGAACTCATTTGCGATCATTATCCCTAGTCATTCCCGCGCGGATTTGCTTTCCAAATGCCTGGCCTCGCTGCGCAGGCACACTCCGCTGAGTGCGGAAATTCTGGTCGTGGATGATGCCTCAGCCGATGGAATGATTTCGCGTGTTGTTGAAAAATTTCCCGGTGTTCGGGTTCACAGGAATGAAACCCGGCAGGGCTTTTGCAAATCTGTCAACCTTGCGGCAAAGCTGGTTCAGTCCCCCATCATTCAGGTGTTGAATGACGATACTGAGGTTTGTGCCGGGTGGGCAGAATCCGCACTGGATGCATTTCGCGATAATAGGGTTGCGGCGGTGGCTCCTCTGGTTTTGCGCTGGCCGGGAGCAATAGCCGGACAGGGGGTGGTTGATAGCGCAGGGGATGCTTATTTTCTTTCGGGTGTTGCCACCAAGCGGGCAAATGGTACCGAACTGATGGAAGCAAACCTTGAATCATGCAGGGTTTTTGGTGCCTCGGGCAGTAGTGCTTTTTATCGCAGGGATGTTTTTTTGGCAGTTGGCGGCTATCCCGAATACTTTGGAGCCTACTTCGAGGATGTCGATCTTAGTTTTCGTTTGCATTGGGCAGGTTACTGGGTTCGCTTTGAACCGGCCTCACGGGTGTTGCATCATGTGGGTTCCAGCTATGGCAGGGTAACCATGCCACGGGCACTTTTGCAAAGCCAGGCACTTAATGAAGAGAGGGTGTTCTGGCGAAATCTGCCCCTGTCTTTGTTGGTGAAAAGTTTGCCCATGCACTTTATGGCACTGCTTGCAAAAGCGTTCAAAAGGGGAGCAGAGGGAAATCTGCTGCCATTTCTGCTCGGTAAAATACGGATGTTCCTGGAGATACCCCAAGTATTACTTCACCGGCTTGCTTTAAAAAACAAATATCCCCAAACTAATCCAACTGCACAGGAATGGTGTCTGGAGGGGCTTACCGGGTTGAGGGGGTTCCTGGTCAAACAATTATTCAGCCTGCAAAGCCACAAATCGGCCTGAATGTGCGGGTTTTCAATGGCCTAAGTGCCGAATTCAGGCTAAATCTACCTTTATAATTATTCCTTGTTCACAGGGGTAAGCCATGGGTGCGGTTGTTGGCGTCATCATGGGTTCTCGAAGCGATTGGGAAACCATGCAGCATGCGGTTGCCGTGTTAGAAACTTTAAAAGTGGAGCACGAGGTACAGGTGGTTAGTGCACACCGTACGCCCGAACTTTTAAGGGAGTATGCCACCCAGGCGGAAAAGCGAGGCTTGAAAGCCATCATTGCCGGTGCGGGAGGTGCGGCGCATTTGCCAGGCATGGTATCTGCCTGGACAATCCTTCCTGTGCTGGGAGTACCTGTGGAATCCAAGGCGCTTCATGGAATGGATTCACTTTTAAGCATTGTTCAAATGCCTGGTGGCGTTCCGGTGGGCACACTGGCAATTGGCAAGGCCGGGGCCACAAACGCAGGGCTTCTTGCAGCTTCCATTATTGCAAACGCAGATTCGGCAGTGCGTGAGAATCTTCGTGCCTACAGGGTTGCCAGAACCCAGGAAGTACTCAATCATCCTGATCCCAGGTTACCAGCATGAAGAAGATCGGTGTACTGGGGGCGGGGCAGCTTGGTCGCATGATGGGGCTGGCGGGTATTCCGTTTGCCTGTCGGTTTCGCTTTCTGGATCCGGTGGAGAATTCCCCCGCAAAAGTTGTTGGCGAGCAGATAGTCGGGCCTTTTTCCCAAGGAACCCATCTGGACCAGTTTTCCTCGGGGCTCGATGTTTTAACCTACGAGTTTGAAAATGTTCCTGTGGAGCTTGCGAGGCATATGGCAGGCAGGTTGCCTGTCTATCCACCGCCGCAGGCTTTGGAATTTAGCCAGGATCGCCTTATTGAAAAACAATTATTCCAACGGTTGGGTATTCAACCAGCTCCTTTTCATGCTTTACAGAATTTGTCCGACCTCGAGCAAGTCATCAAGGCGTTTGGTTTTCCATTCATCATCAAGACACGCCGCATGGGTTATGATGGCAAGGGCCAATTCCTGGTGAAATCAGAATCCGATGCAAAACAAGCCTGGCAAGATGGGCTTGGCCACGACCTGATTGCCGAGGGCTTTGTCCGGTTTCAAAGGGAATGTTCGCTGATTGCGGTTCGTTCAAAAGATGCCCGTACGGCTTTTTACCCTCTTGTGCAGAATTTTCATCATCAGGGGATTCTCAGGCTTTCATTGGTGCCCTGCCAAAAACTTACAGGAGAACTTCAATCACAGGCAGTTGGTTATGTCGCCAAAATTCTTCAGGAGTTGGACTATACCGGTGTGTTGGCTGTGGAATTTTTTGTGGCTGACAACAAGTTAATAGCCAATGAAATGGCACCTCGAGTGCACAATAGCGGTCACTGGACCATGGATGGAGCTGAAACCAGTCAGTTTGAAAATCATATTCGTGCGATTACCGGTCTTCCCTTGGGGGCCACAAATGCCATTGGCGCAAGTGCCATGATCAACCTGATTGGAACCGTTCCAGATGTGCACAGGATGTTGAAAATACCAGGTTCTCATTTGCACCTTTATGGGAAGGAACCGCGAGAAGGCCGAAAGTTAGGGCATCTCAATATTCGAGCGGATTCCAGTGAAAAATTGATAGAGTTGTTACAAGAATGCAAAGACCTGATGCCCGCTGAAACCTTCCAGCAATTTCAGCAAACATGTTGTTAGAGAACTTCCCAGAGTTACCATCTTTCCTCGTCGGGTAAACGGCTTGCAACAATCCTCATCTCTTCTCATAATTCTCCCTTCTATTGTTTCACGGAAGGGCGGCATCATGGATGATGTCTTTGAGATTAATGGCAATCTTCGTGGGCAGATTTTCGCCCCAACGGCTTGGCAGGCCATGCAGGCTGCGGTCACAGAAGCTTTGGAAACCAGAATTCCCCAGCTTCGGGCCCCTCATCTTTTCATGGGGTTGATCTCACAGCATGACCCGGCAATCTTGAAATGGGGGCAGTTTCTTCGCGCAGACCTCAAGAAGTTGCACACCCAATTCCAAGAGCTATTTTACAATTCTGAAGTGCAGGACAAAATTCTGGTTCGCCTTCATCGGGAGTTCCTTTCCGACCAAGTGATTGCCATGCTGAGGTCTGCCAACCGTCGCTCTTGTGAGCATTCCAGAACCCATATAAGCACCATAGATATTCTTACTAGCGTGATTTTAGACCCTGATAGCGTTGTGGCAGATTGTTTCGAGCGTATAGGTGTTCGGGTTGAAACACTTCATGATTATGCCCTGATTGCCGAGAATTCGGTTCCCCCAACCCGCAAGGCAGCCTGACAGGAACTAGAATGGCAGACAGGTTAGTTGCTATTGGGGATATACACGGTCACCTTCGTGGCTTTGATTGCTTGCTGGATATCATTCAGCCTGACCATGATGATATTGTTGTCACGCTTGGCGATATAGTGGATCGTGGTCCAGATTCCTGCGGTGTCATTGAGCGGATGATCCAGATCAAGGATTCCTTCAATCTTATCCCCCTACGGGGAAATCATGAGATCATGTTTGAATACTTCCTTAAAAATCAGCATGCAGATCCTGAATGGCTCGCGTGTGGCGGAGCACAGACGCTGGCTTCCTTTGGTATGGATCCCCTGAACCCAGACATAACTCTTGTAAGCCCTGAAGTGCTGGATTTTCTGAAAGAAGAACTGGTGCCTCTTTTTGAACACGAACATACGATTTGTGTTCATGCGGGTCTTGCTCCCATCAAGAACCTTCTTTTTCAGCCTGATGAGGATCTGTACTGGAAGAAGCTGGATCCGGAAGAGCCTCCGCATCCCTCGGGGAAAATAGTGGTTTGCGGACATACCAGGCAAAAGTCTGGTTTGCCATTATGGTTGGGCCACAGGCTTTGCCTGGATACCAACGTTTATGATGGTGGCTGGCTTACTGCCTGCGACTTAAATTCCTTTGAATACTGGCAGGTGAATTCCGAGGGAACAACTCGCAAGGGCGAGCTTGAAATAAAAGGCTTGCTGAAAGATATTCCTATTCGCCGATAAGCCTTAAAAAATCCTCCGGAGCAACTTCCTCAAGAGATTCAACAACACGATCCGCTCCTGCCTCTTGCAGTTTATCCGCACCATGATGGGCGACAAATCTTACCGCTATGCTTTTCATGCCACCAGCCCTGGCGGCTTGGATTCCCGCGACAGCGTCTTCCACAACCACGCTGCGGGATGGGGTTACCTCAAGCCTTTCCGCGCCGATCAAAAACACCTGTGGGTCTGGTTTTCCCCTTTGGGTATCTTCCATGGTCACCAGGGTGTCCATGTATCTGCCAATTCCTGTAAGTTCCAGAATCAGATCCAGGTTGCCCCGGGGTGCGCTGGAGCCAACCGCCTGCCTGGCTCCCAAGGCTTTAAGCCCTTCCAGCAAATTCTTTACACCAGGTAGCAAGTCTATGCCGGTTTTACGGGCCTCGGTTCGGTAGTAGGTTTCTTTCTGCTCGGCAAAACGATGACTGTCTGACCCATAGAGTTTGCCATCAAAAAGGTATTCGATAATTTCCGGGTTTCGCTTGCCGAAAGTGTCTTGGAAATCTTGCCGAGTAAAATCCCTGCCGTGTTCCCTGCAAATGCGCACCCAGGCATGAAAATGGTGCTCTGCCGTGTCCACTAATGTTCCGTCCATGTCCCAAAGTACTGCAAAAGGTTGCCTGCTCATGCGTTTGCTCTCCAAGAATGTATACATTTTCTATCAAATTGGGGGATTCTTAGAAGGTTTTTTGGGTTTAATCGATTGCATGGATTTCCAGCAGAGGTTAATTTGAATCCATCTTAATAAATCAGGGAAGGCACCAAGATGATGTCTTACAGATCCAAACTGATTGCTATTTGCCTTCTTGCAATGGCCGTTGTTATTTCCGGTTGTAAATCTGAAAAGAAAAGGTACCCGGTGCAGGGTCAGATATCTTTTCAGGGTAAGCCTGTTCTGGAAGGCAGTATCATGTTCCATCCATTGAACCCTGCTGAGGGTTTTTTGGAAGGCTCACTTATTAGTGATGGAAAATATCTTGTTCCTGCCGACAAAGGGCTTCTGGAAGGCAAATATCAGGTGCTTATTACCGCACCGGATTACAAAGGAAAAAGACCGGACCCCAATTCAGCCCCGGGGGCAGTTTTTCAAGTTAAAGAACTGTTGCCTGAAATTTATAACACCAAATCCACTCTAACAGTGGAAGTTACTTCCCAAAAACCAAATACTTTTGATTTTTATCTTAAATAAGGGCAAAGCATCAATCCCGGAGTTGAACATGAACGCAAAACATGGAATTTCCAAGGGTTTTACCCTGATCGAGTTGCTGGTGGTGATTGCAATTATTGCGATTTTGATTGGCTTGCTGTTGCCAGCGGTTCAGAAAGTGCGTGAAGCTGCTGCCCGGGTCAAATGTCAGAACAATCTCAAGCAATTGACCCTTGGAATGCATGGTTACCACGATGCCCATAAAACCCTGCCCGCGGGCATGTCGCCCGGAACCGTAAATTATGGCGATCAGTATTGCTGTTGGGGAACTTGGCAGGTGGCTATATTGCCTTACATCGAGCAGGAAGCCGCTTACAAGATTTACCAAAATTATGGTGGGGATGACAGTACCGGTCCAAGGTACGCTGCAGGTGTGAACCTACAGGTAACCCAGCGCAGGTACGCAGTAATGACTTGTCCTTCCGATGAGCCAAATTCACCTATTAACAGCATGACTTCGCATAATTATGGCGTGAATTACGGCAACACATCGATTTATCAGTTGCCTACCATCACTATTGGAGGGGTAACGGTAACTTTTGGTGGGGCGCCATTTGCCCCGAATGTTGGAACACCATTGCTTCATATTACCGATGGAACATCAAATACTTTAATGTTTGGCGAAATGATTCAAGGTAAAAGGGCTGATCTCAGGGGATTTGCTTGGTGGGGGCCCGCAAGTGGCTTCACTACCTTTGCCGGTCCTAATTCCAGTACGCCTGATGTTCCACCGCAAAATTGCGATGCTAATAAGCCCAACCCCCCATGTACCGCTGCGACTACCAGCAATGCTTCTTCCATGTTTCTTAGAAGCAATCATTCTGGCGGTGTTAATGTGGGTATGGCAGATGGGGGAATTCGTTTCATTAATAACAACATAGCCATTGCCACTTATCGCGCCTTGGGAACAGCCAAGGGCGGCGAAGTGGTGGACAATTACTAAGCTGCATTTTATGTGCGAAGGATAGTGGGAATAATCCCATCCGTCCAGTCATTGAAAACCGGATTTTTGACTGCAAATCACCTTATTTAGACACCATTTCCGCCATTTTCATAGAATTTCATTCATATGCGATGAAATCTTTGAAGAGGTTGTACCCGTGAGCAATTCCAGTCTTGAAAACAATTGGCGCCGTTCCATAACTTGCGATGGCATAAGAGCTTCAGACGTTGGTGGCGAGGTCACTTTGAATGGCTGGGTAAATGCGTACCGCGGTTACGGCCAGCAGGTTTTTATTGATCTGCGAGACCGCTACGGAATTACCCAGGTGGTTTTTGAATTGGATGAGAAAAACCCCGGACTCTATCAAGCTGCTGAGAAACTCGGCAGGGAGTTTGTGATCTCGGTAAGAGGTAAGGTGCGTCGCAGGTTGCCTGGGAAAGAAAATCCTGACCATGCGACTGGCGAAGTGGAAATTGTTGCCTTGGAAATGCGGCTTTTGAATGCATGCCCGACTCCGCCTTTTGAAGTGACTGAATTTCCTGGTGAGGAGCTTGCAGGCGAGGATATCCGGCTTCAGTATCGTTATCTCGATCTGCGCAGGCCAAGTTTGCAAAAAACTCTGGTGATGCGACATCGCATGAACAAGGTGATTCGAGATTATCTGGATAAGCTGGGTTTCTTGGAACTGGAAACGCCGCTCTTGGGTCGCAGTACTCCGGAAGGTGCCAGGGATTATTTGGTTCCCAGTCGTGTGTGGCCCGAGGCTTGGTATGCATTGCCTCAGTCGCCACAGATTTACAAACAATTGTTGATGGTGGCAGGCTACGACAAATATTTCCAGATTGCCCGTTGCTTGAGAGATGAGGATCTTCGGGCCGATCGTCAGCCGGAATTCACCCAGTTGGATCTCGAAATGTCCTTCGTGCAACAGGAGGATGTTCTGCGAGTGATTGAAGGTCTTTCCGTTGAGGTTTTTGAACAATGCCTTGGTGTGAAGATTCCCATCCCTTTCCAAAGGCTTTCTTATGCGGAAGCCATGCTGAAGTATGGTAGCGACAAGCCCGACCTCAGGTTTGGAATGGAAATCGTCGAACTGAGTGACCTTGCACCTCGCACCGAATTCAAGGTGTTCAAGGATGCGATTGCCAGCGGTGGCAGACTGCGTGGTATTTGTGCAAAGGGGGGGGCTTCGAAATTCTCCAATACCGATCTTAAGCCGGGTGGAAAACTCTCCGAGTTTGCGGCACAGTCCGGAGCCAAGGGCGTTGCCTGGCTGAAAGTGGAGGGCGATAAATTTGTGTCCTCTATCGAAAAGTTCTTCCCGGCGGATGTCCAGGCCGACCTGAAAGCCAGGTTTGGTTGCAAGGATGGCGATCTTATTTTGATGGTTGCCGACAAAGAAGATGTTGTGGCAGGGGCATTGGGTGCCCTGCGCCTTCATGTGGCGCAAATTATCGGGCTAATGGACAATCTTCAGGGTGTTTACAACATATGCTGGGTTGTGGATTTTCCCTCGTTCATTCACGACGCAGAGGAGAAACGCTGGGTGGCAAACCATCACCCATTTACTTCACCAAGAGCCGAGGATATTTCCAAGCTGGAGTCCGACCCGGGTGCAGTTCTTGCACAAGCTTATGATCTGGTCATCAATGGTTATGAATGTGGCGGTGGCAGCATTCGTATTCATAATCCAGAGGTTCAGGCGCAATTGTTCAAATGCCTTGGCATGACGGAAGAACAGGCAAGAGCCAGGTTTGGATTCCTTTTGGATGCCCTGAAGTTTGGTGCGCCCCCGCATGGTGGCATTGCACTGGGTTTGGATCGCTGGGCAATGATTCTGGCGGGTACCTCCAATATCCGAGATGTGATTGCCTTCCCAAAGAATCAAAAGGCTCGCGACTTGATGACCGGGGCCCCTGCGCCTGTGGATGCCAAACAGTTGAAGGAACTGGGGTTATAATCACTCGTGTGATTTTTCAACTGGGCATGGTATGAACCCCCGAACATTGGCGAATGGTTTTTGTTCCCCTTTTAACTAGATTTCTCCAAGGCATTCTCATGAGTGGAAAAACCTGGGGCGGAAGATTTACTGGTGGAACCGATCAGCGGGTCGAGCATTACACCGAATCGATTAGTTATGACCAACGGCTTTGGAAGCATGATATTCAGGCGTCCAAGGCCCATTCAACCATGCTTTCCGAGTGTGGTTTAATCACCGTGACTGAGGCTGGCCAGATTCATAAGGCGCTGGATGAAATTGGCGACCTGATCGATCAAGGCAATTTTGAATACTCCACAAGCTTGGAAGACATTCACACGCACATCGAGTCCGCGCTAATCAAGAAACTTGGGGATGTTGGCAGAAAACTTCACACAGCACGAAGCCGTAATGATCAGGTGATTACCGATGTAAAGCTTTGGGTTCGTGAGTCGATAGGCGTTCTGGATGAAAAGTTAAAGATTCTTCAGCGTAGCCTGGTGGAATCAGCGCGCAAGAATCATGAGGTGGTGCTGCCGGGTTATACGCATCTGCAAAGAGCGCAGCCTGTTCTTGCGAGCCACTATTTCCTGGCTTATGTGGAAAAGTTTCAGCGTGACCGTGACCGCCTTTCAGACTGCCGCAAAAGGGTCAACATCCTTCCTTTGGGCGCGGCGGCTCTTGCGGGCACTTCTTTGCCCATCAACCGACAACGGGTTGCGGAAATTCTGGGGTTTGATGTTGTTGCTGCCAACAGCCTGGATGTTTCGTCGGATAGGGATTTTCTTGTCGAGTTTCTAGGCTGCCTGGTGCAGATTGCCCTGCATCTTGGTGGGTGGAGCGAGGAATGGATCCTATGGTCGACGACCGAGTTTAATTTTCTAGACCTGCCTGATTCGTTCTGTACGGGCTCCAGCATTATGCCCCACAAGAAAAATCCAGATGTTCTGGAGCTAATGCGTGGGAAAACCGGCAGGGTAATTGCCAGCCTGACCCACCTGATGGTGATGGTGAAGGGTTTGCCGCTTGCCTACAATCGTGATCTCCAGGAAGACAAGGTGGCACTTTTTGACGCCTTTGACACGGTTGCCGCCTCACTGGACCTGGCTTCGCCCCTGGTGGATGGTACCACTTTTCGACTTGAGAGCATTCGGGCCAGATTGGAACAGGGATTTCTGGATGCCACCACATTCATGGAATATCTGATACAGCAGGGAATGCCGATGCGATCGGCACACGAGGCAGTTGGCAAACTGGTAAGGTCGTGTGAACAAAAGGGGTGCACGCTGGCTCAATTACCCCCGGAAGCATTCGAAGAAATCCACCCGGGGCTCTCCCGCGGGGTATACAACATATTAGGAGTTTCCCGCGCGCTGGAGGCTTTCAAGTCCTTTGGGTCCACTGCACCTGCCTTGGTGGCAAAACAGGTGACCCTTTGGCAAGATCGTCTGGCCTGATAACATGGGCCTTGTGTGACGATCTTAGCGTATGTAGCGCCGAGATCCATCCAGGGACCCTTGTTTAATGGACGGACATTCATGGATCATTTTTCCTACCGCAATCGCGTTCTTCACTGTGAGGATATCCCGGTTTCCAAACTTGCTGAAAGGTATGGCACACCGCTTTACATTTACAGCAAGGCCACGCTTCTTCATCACCTTAAATCTATTCAGGAAGCTTTCAAGGAAGTGGATCCCCTGATCTGCTATTCCGTGAAGACTAATGGCAATATTTCCATCTGCAAGCTGATGCGTGAGCATGGTTCTGGTTTTGATGTTACCAGTGGCGGGGAACTGCATCGCGCCCTGGTTGCGGGTAGCAAGGGTGAAAACATTGTCTTTGCAGGTGTGGGCAAGACGGATCCTGAAATACGCACGGCACTTGAAAACAATGTGTTTCTCTTCAATGTCGAAAGCGAGGAGGAACTTCACAACCTTGGCAATGTTGCCAAATCCATGGGCAAGGTGGCGCATGCGGCGCTTCGTGTAAACCCGGACCTTCCCCCCAAGACCCACGCCAAGACAGACACAAGCGTGAAGGGTGTGAAGTTTGGATTGGATATCGAGACCGTTTTGGATGTGGCCAAGGGCATTCTTGGTCATTCAGGTGTGAAGGTGATTGGCCTTCATATGCATCTTGGGTCTCCGATTCTTTCGGTGGAGCCCTATCGTCTTGGAGTTGCAAAAGCACTCGTGCTTATAGAGAAGCTTCGCCAGCAGGGACACCAGATAACTGTGATGAACATGGGTGGCGGATTCGGGATTCACTATCGCAAGCAAGAAGCGCAACCTGCCAGGGCTTTTGCCGAGGTGATTGTTCCCGCGGTTAAGCAGGCTGGGTGCAGGCTGGTGCTTGAACCAGGTCGTTTTATTGTTGGTAATGCCGGTCTGTTGCTTAGCAGGGTGATCTTTAAAAAGGAATCCGGTGGCAAGAACTTTGTCATTCAGGATGCCGCCATGAACGACCTGATTCGTCCCACTTTGTACGATTCTTTTCATCGCATCTGGCCGGCGGAACCCTCCTCGCAATTCCCGAATCTTCCCGAGGATTACGAGGCGGAGATCCCCGGTACCATGAAGGTTGATGTAGTGGGGCCGGTTTGTGAATCTGGTGATTTCCTGGCAAAGGGACGTTGCCTGCCTCCATTAAATCGTGGGGATCTTTTGGCCACTTTCAGCGCGGGTGCCTACGGCATGGCCATGAGTTCCAACTACAACAGCAGGCTCAGGGCAGCGGAAGTTCTTGTGGATGGAAATCATAGTACCTTGATTCGCAGAAGAGAAACTTACCAGGACCTTGTTGGACCGGAATTGGATGCAATGTCTTCCGCCTCCTAAACGGTGTGAAAGACTTCTCCCGGAGAATAGTCATGAAGAAGATATGGGCAGCCCGTCTTGGAGCTTGCGTTTTGGGAGTGATGTTTCTGGCTTTCCCAGCCACTTCGCAGGAAGCCAAAGAGGATACTCCCAAAGGGCCCGATGCCCGCAGGGAGGGGTATCGTCAATTCTTCAAGGCACCCACGACCATTTTTGATTTCTGGGAAGCGATCGACTTTGAGTTGGATGTGGGCAAGTATGAGTTTGCCGCCAAATATCTGCATGAGTTGACCGAGAAGAAATTCCCCGATGAGGATATTGCCTCGCTGGTGGACAAGGTCACGCTGAATTCCATTTTCAAACTAAGGCTTGTCACTCGATGGTCGGATGACAAGGCAATGAATGAAAGGGCGAAAAAAGAGGCGGAGGAGTTCATCCATCTGGCTGGCACAACTTCCATGAAGAGGTTGCAAGATCCCCAGCGTATTACCAAGTTGATTGGTCAATTGGCAGGGAATGCCCAGGAAAGGGCTTTTGCCTACAAGGAACTATACAGAAGCGGGGCAGGGGCTGTTCCGTTGCTTATTGATGAAATGAACATGCGTGGTGCGGGTGAGCGGGCGATACTGGTGGATTTATTCCGGAAGTTGGGTTCCGAGGTGGAAGGTCCGATTATTGCAGCCTTGGAGGGGGCTTCCGCGGAAGTCCAGGCAGACCTGATTGATGTTCTGGTATCGCGTGGTTCCATGCAGGCTGTGAACGAACTTTGGTTTGTTTTTGGCGATGAAAGACGCAACGAGGCGGTTCGTAAGAAGGCAAGACAGGCCATAGCCACCCTTACCAACGCCGACCCCAGCACACTCCCCAACCCGAGAACGGAACTGGTTGTGCTTGCGGAAAAATACTACAAGGGCAAGGTGCATTATCCCAACCCCGCCAGCGTGAATATCTGGCGTTGGGATGGCATGAAGGTGGTTCAAGGCTGGCCTGAACTTAAGACTGTGGATGTGAAACGGGCTAATGCCTATTATTGCCAAAGGTATTGTTCCCAAGCTTTGATCCTTGATCCGTTGAATGTCGATGCCCAGGCACTTCAGCTTCTGAATAATATTCAGGGGCACATGGCACAGACGGATATCCGCATACCTTTGATTCGTTCCAACCCTGCCTTGCATCAGTTGCTTAGTGTGGTTAATCCCGATCTTCTCATCCGTGTGATGGAAAGGGCGCTGTCGGAAAAGAATACAGCAGTGGTTCTTGCCATCACCCGTGCTTTGGGCGATATCGCTGAAGTGAAAGCGATTATGCCCCGTGGATCCAGGGTTCCTGTTTTGGTTGCCGCATTAAATTATGGGGACAGGCGGGTTGAATTAGATGCCGCTTTTTCAATGCTTCGCATTCCGGGAAGCCAGAAGGCGAATGCCAGCGCACAGGTCGTGGAAGTTCTCGGAAGGGCGCTGCGCATGGAACCCGTCAGCATGGGCAAGGCTCGTGTTCTGGTTGCGGTTAATAATCTGGACTGGCGACATCAGGTGGTTGCGGCGGTAAGGAATGCCGGCATGGATCCGGTGCTGGCTGCCAATGGTTATGAAACATTACGAAGGCTGGAAAAAGCCTCGGATATTGACGCCATCTTTCTAGATTCCACACTGGCGGATCCTGGTTTACACCATTTATTGAGTGGTATTAAATCAGAATCCTACGCCGCCCGGTTACCGATCTTCCTGGCTGCGGTACCGGAAGGTAACGCCTCAAGGGATTTGGTGGATCGTTATGGCAATGTCATGCGCCGCTTGGAGCAGATAGAACCGTTGGTGGCGCAATACAAAAAAGATAGAAAACCCATCGAGGAGGAATTTCAGAGGGATTTGAATAACCTGGAAGTTCGCCGCCAAAAGGAGCTCAAAGAAGCCCGCAAATCGGAAGATTATTACAACGCATTGGGTAAGATCGAAAAAGATTATGCCGAGGGGGTTGAGAATGCGGAGGAGGCCTTTAAAAATGCACTTCAGCTTCTTCGACGAAATCACCTTGGTATTATCAAAACCATCCAGGATGAAGAGGCTTTATTCAAAATGAAGGCTGCGATTGGTGATGAGTATGCGCTGGAAGGCCGCAAGCGTGCGGATTCGCTAAGAAGGCATTTTCAGAAGGAATCCAATATTCGGGTGGTTTCTTCAGGACATTTGACCGATCCACAAGCCTTGGGAAGGGATATCCATCTTGTTGTGGACGAGATAGGCGCTCCTGTTCTTTCTGAAGAGGAAAGAAAAGTCTATGCTGAAAATGCTGTGTACTTTCTTTCCAGAATCACAAAGGGCGAGTTCCCCGGTTATGATGCCCGACCAGCAACCACTGCTTTAATAAGCGCGTTAACCCCGGGTAGGCTCTCTGACCCGGCAATGATTCCCCTGATTGAGGCACTTGGCCAGCTATCCCTGGGCAGAGTTCAGCCAGAACTTGCTGCGATTGTCATGGATGGAAAGCGCCCGGCACCAGTGCGTATTGCCGCTTCTGGTTCTCTTACCAGGCACATTCAAAAGAATGGAATTCTGATGTCCCTGGAAGAGGTGACCGTGCTGGAAAGGGCATGTTTGCAACCTCAGGGAGACCCAAGTCTTACACTGTTCTTCTCCAGTATTGTTGCGGCATTAAGGCCGGGGCCTGCAACCACGGGCAAACGCTTGATTGAATTCCCGGGACCAGTGCCAGGATTCGCGCCTCCCAAGCCTCCCATGGAAAAAGAAGCCGAGGCTAAGGAAAAAGCCCCCCCACAGGCAGAAAACAAGAACCAGAATTGATATGACCATTCTTTATCGAAGCCCGGTGTTTCAAAAGCACCAGACTGGCAGACATCCTGAAAGAGTGGAACGCCTGGTGGCTTTGGAAGAAATGCTTGAGAAATCAGGCCTCGGGAAAAAATGCACAGAATTGAACTGGAAGCCAGTCACTGAAAAGGAACTTCTGGCTCTTCATGCTCCCAAGCAGGTGGAAACCATCAGGCAACTAGCCAGCCATGGCGGTGGCAACGCCGATCCGGATACGGTAGTTTGCCCGGATTCCTTTGAAGTTGCCATGCTCGCAAGCGGTGCATGCATCGACGCAGTCGATCAGGTGCTTAATGGGAAATCCAAAAACGCCCTGGCCCTTGTTCGCCCGCCAGGGCACCACGCAAATGCGACTACCAGCATGGGTTTTTGCCTGTTTAACAATGTGGCTTTGGCTGCAAGGCATGCCATTCGAAAACATCAACTAAACAGGGTGTTGATACTTGATTGGGATGTGCACCATGGCAATGGAACGCAGGACATCTTTTATGAGGATGACCAGACCTTTTTCATAAGCATTCATCGCTATGGAAATGGTTTTTATCCCGGGACCGGTTCTGAGAAAGAAACTGGCAGCAGGAAAGGCCTGGGCTTTAACCTGAACATACCAATCAGCTTTGGCACCACAAGGGATGATTTCCGAAAGGCATGGAGTAATGGTTTGAGAAAAGCGGAGGCTTTCAAGCCTGAACTGGTTTTGATTAGTGCAGGCTTTGATGCTGACAGTCGTGACCCGATTGGAAGTTTGGGGCTGGATACGGAAGACTTTGGCTTTCTGGCGGATTCGGTCTGCGAATTTGCAAAATCGCTTTCAGGCGGAAAAGTAGTTGCCTGCCTGGAGGGTGGGTATCACCTTGAAGCGCTTGCCAATGGTGTGCAAGAGCTTTTGAAAACCCTTTTAAAGCACTCTGCCTAGCAACCTCCTGATTTCGAATTAACCTTTTCATCAGCGCGCTTAACATATAGATTCTTAGGGTGGGGTTAGTTAGTTGCCCGTTCCCATACTCTCCAATTCAGGGTTGTTTCAAAGTTAAAACGCAGGTGTTTGGGAGCCTGATCCATGAAAATGATTCTGGCCATCATTCAGCCATCCAAGTTGGAGGCAGTAAAAGAAGCGCTAAACAAGGTTGAGGTGTTTCGGCTAACCATTGTGGATGTGCAGGGTTTTGGCAGGCAGAAAGGCCATACAGAGGTTTATCGTGGCCACGAATTAAATGTGCAGCTTCTTCGCAAGGTTCAGCTTCAAATCGCTGTGAATGAAGATTTTGTGGAACCCACAGTAAATGCCATTATGGAAGCGGGGCGTACAGGTCCCGAAGGAAGAATAGGCGATGGCAAAATCTTCATTTTGCCGCTTGAGGATTGCATCCGCATTAGAACCGGCGAGCGTGGCCCGGAAGCCATTTAGGGGTCAGGAATGAAAATCGACAAGGTCAAGAAGATCACCAGTCAAAAGTGGTTGAACCTTTACAGGGCGGATTATTCCCACGAAGGACACAAGGGGCAGTGGATTTTTGCCTCGCGGAAGGATGATCCGTATCTGGAAAAAGAGGTGATCGAGGCTGTGATCATCGTTCCCATACTCAAGCAAAAGGGCAAGCCAAACAAGCTGGTGGCAATCAGGGAATTCAGGGTGCCGGTGGGTGGATATACCTATGGGTTTCCCGCTGGGTTGGTGGAAAAGGGGGAATCTGTTCGCAGTGCCGTGGAAAGGGAAATGTTGGAAGAGACGGGTTGTGAGGTGACCAAAATCCACAGGATAACCCGACCCTTGCACTCCTCCATGGGGCTGACAGATGAAGCCATTGTTATGGTTTATGCGGATGTTCGCCAAAAAAGAGGGGCAAAGCCTGAAGCCTCTGAAGATATCGAGGTGATGTTTCTGGATTTTGAGGAAGTGTGCCAGATTTGCGAAAAGCCGGCCCTTCCAATTGATGCGAAAATGTGGGCTACTTTGCATATGTTTCAAAGATTGGGGAAAATTGAATGAGCGAAACAGTAAATGGAAGTGAACCTGCGAAGCCCTCGGGAACCATCTTAATTCTCACAGATGACCTGATGTTTGGAAGCAGAATCAGTGCTGAAGCCCGTGCCGCGGGATTTACAACCCGCAGTTGCAAGACCGTGGAAAAACTTCTCGAAGTGGCACCAACGCTGAACGTTATGGGAGCTGTAGTCGATTTGGGGGTGGCAGGCTTGGAACAATGTAAACCACTGTTGGATGGCTTGCGTGCTTTGAAGCCAGACTTGCCCTGCATGGGCTATGGGTCGCATGTGGACGCCCGATTATTGGGGACTGCCCGTGAAAACGGCTACCATCCGGTGCTGCCCCGAAGTCGATTTGTCGAGGAATTGGGTGGAATTATGATTGAATGGTCGAACAAATGTTGTTAAAACAATTATATCCTTCATGGGGTATAATTCATGCAAGAGCACTCTCCGTCCAGCATCGCCTCAAAATCTAGAAAATTTGATACCCCCCAACAGGAAGCCTATCTAAATCTTTGGCGAACTTACGATCGCCTTCGCATTCTGGAAGATTCTCTTTTTCAAAAGCATGGTATTACAGCCCAGCAATACAACGCTTTGCGTTTGCTAAGGGGCAATCAAGGGGCGGGAATTCAAACCCTTGATTTGGCCCGAAAACTTGTTTCCAGGGCACCTGATATCACTCGTTTGCTGGACAAATTAGAAGAGAATGGCTGGATAGCCCGGGACAGACCCAAGGAAAACCGGCGCGTCGTTTTGGTGAAAATTACAAATGCCGGTTTAAAGTTATTAAAAACCATCGATCCAGAGGTTTTGCAGTGTGGTATCCAGCAATTGGGGCATCTTCCAGAAAAAGATGTGCAATTGCTGATTAAACTTCTGAAGGAAGCCAGAAACCCACACGAAGACCCTGAAAGTATTTGGTCTTGAAAGGCTAAGTATGTTTTTATCTTTTGCATCGGTACAAATCGAAAAACTTATGTTGGCTCTTCTGTGGCAACTGGCCCTGATAATACTTGCCGCCCGTGTGATGGGATTGTTATTTCGAAAAATTCGCCAGCCTGAAGTGGTGGGGGAAATATTTGCAGGATTACTTCTTGGCCCTAGCTTTCTGGGGGCTTTGTTCCCAGAAATATCCAATGCTGTTTTTCGGCCTGAAATAGAAGGAATTCCCCCCGGCACTATGCACTGGATTTTTGTCAGTATCAGCCAGATAGGCCTGATAATGCTTCTTTTCCTGGTGGGAATGGAGTTTGAATTTGGGCACCTCAAGGAATTGGGTTCAGCCACCGGATTTATTTCCTTGGCAGGAATTCTTGTTCCATTCACGCTGGGAATCTTTCTCTCGTATTGGATTCATCCGAAATTGTTTGTGGGCGCCTCAAAAGAAGTGCCGTTTTGGGCATTTGCACTGTTTCTTGGAACCGCAATGTCCATTACCGCATTGCCAATTCTTGGACGCATGCTGGTAGAGTGGAATTTGGCAAGGACCCGTATCGCGGTGGTAACAATCACTGCCGCTGCATTCGATGACGCTGCCGGGTGGATTTTATTGGCAGGGGTTGCCGCATTCGTTGGAACTGGATTTGAATGGTCGAACTCAGCGTGGATGATTTTTGAAACCTTGCTGTTTGGCTTGGTGATGATATTCCTTGTCAGGCCTCTTGTTAAAAAAATCATTCCTTACCTGATAGTTGGAGGTGAGATAACCGTCACAGGTTTGGGCCTGATTCTGGTGCTTTTATTCCTTGCTGCAATCGTCACGAATCTGATTGGAATCTTTGCCATTTTTGGGGCATTCCTTTTTGGGGCTTGCTTGTGCGACGAGAGCGTCTTTCGAATTGCCATGCAAAGGCGCCTCAAAGATTTTGTGACGGCGTTCTTTCTTCCCGTGTTTTTTGCCTACACCGGCTTGCGTACCAAGATTGGAACCTTGGATTCCATGGATTTATGGCTTATGGCCGGCGTGATAATTCTGGCTTCTATAGTTGGCAAAATTGTGGGATGTGGGCTGGCATCCAGGATGGTTGGTTTTAATTCCAGAGAATCCACCTGCATAGGCGTGCTTATGAACACAAGAGCCCTCATGGAACTCATAGTTATCAATCTTGGGAAAGATATGGGCGTTATCCCTGATAGTGTCTTTTGCACTTTGGTGATGATGGCATTAATTACAACTTATATGACCACCCCATTGGTCCAATGGCTCGGCAAGGGAACGGAATTGGAAGGGCAGGGTTCTCTACTTTAAAGGTTTGTTGTGGATTTTTTCCTGGCGTTCTCAATGTCTGCTATGCCAACATTGATAATTCCCTGCTTATCTTCCACTTCGCAATCATCAAGAACCGTGTTGTCGATATGCACATCATGGTAAGTCTTTTGAGAATAAGAATCACCAAGAACATCCACAACAGTAGGGTGAATCCTTTGTTTTTCAGGCGAAACAAAGTACCCATGCACTTCAACCGCCTCTTTTTCGTATTCCGGATACCTAAGAAGGATTTCATGCAACTTGCGTAATCGGTAATGGGGAACAGTTGAGTACAAATGATGGGGCAGGTGATAGTCCTGTCCCATGGGGAATACACAATATTGAATCATCTTGTTGACGAAGAAAATGCGGGTATTTGTCAGCCAACCCCTGTCACCATTGCCGTGCTGCACAACCTGCCTCAGGATCATGAAGAAGGAAAAAGTGGTAAAGATCGGAACCAGCCAAAGTAAAAAATAATAGAACGGGGCCCAAACTGAAACGGTGTGATAGAGCCAGGCAAGTGCATTGAATACCACACTTATATAGGTGATTCTCATAAATGTGGTTATTTGTGAACTAAAGACGGAGTGAACTTTGGATTGTTGGTAGCAATCGTTTGGC
>JBEGQX010000313.1:0-3033 GCA_041180805.1 Planctomycetota bacterium | reverse complement strand
AATGTTCACCGTTCGCAAGATTGTGCAGGCAGAAGGCGTGGAAAGAACCTTCCCGCTGGTTTGCCCCAAGCTTGCCAAGGTTGAATTGAAGAAGACTGGCAAGGTTCGTCGCGCCAAGCTTTATTACATGCGCGACCGCGTTGGCAAGGCTACCCGCCTGAAAGAACGCCTGGCCAAGCCGGCCAAGTAAGTTTTCAAGCCCCGTCAAGGGTTATGAAAAACCTGCCCTTCCTTAAGTTCTGGCGGAAACTTATCGGATCTCGATCCGAAAAGCATGCCGCCAGTTTTCTTCGAGCCAGGGGCTACACGATTCTTTTTAGAAACTGGTCCTGTCCCATTGGTGAGCTGGACATTGTTGCCCGCAAGGATGATGTGATCGTTTTTGTGGAGGTTCGGTCCAGGTCAGACGAAACCACGGAAATGGCTGCCCTGTCCGTGGATGATTGCAAACAAAGAAAAGTTGTCCGCACCGCGCTTTTCTTCCTTAAAAAATACCATCTCTTGGAATGTCAGGCGCGTTTTGATGTAGCGGCCATCTGTTGGCCGAAAAACTCCAGGTCGCCTGTCATAGAGCATCTGGAAGGGGCTTTCGAGTCTCCTGTTTGAAACGAGGCACCTGTGATGGACGCAAAACAACAGTTGGAGTTGATCAGGCGTGGCGCAGATCAAATCGTTCCTTTGGACGAAATGAACCGCAAGCTTGAAAAGTCCATCGCCACGGGAAAGCCTCTTCGAGTCAAATACGGAATCGATCCCACCGGTATTGATGTGCATCTTGGCCATACAGTCCCTCTTCGCAAACTAAGGCTGTTTCAGGAACTGGGGCATCAAGCGGTTCTCATCATAGGAAACTATACCGCCTTGGTGGGGGACCCTAGCGGTCGTGACCAGGCCAGGCAGCGTCTTACCGAGGAACAGGTTGAAAAAAATGCCCGCGATTATCTGGTTCAGGTGGGCAAAGTAATCGACCTTTCCAAGACCGAGGTTCGTTACAACGGCGAATGGTTTTCAAAGTACAGTTTTCTGGATGTCCTTGCCCTTGCTGGCAAAACCACCATTCAGCGCATGATCGAGCGCGACGATTTCACCAAGCGATACAAGGCTGGCACGCCTATTTACCTTCATGAATGCATGTACCCTCTGATGCAGGGGCACGATAGCGTGGAAATTCGTTCGGATGTGGAACTTGGCGGCAGCGAGCAATTGTTCAGCCTGATGGCTGCCCGAGATTTGCAGAAGGACGCCGGACAGGAACCACAGGTTTGCCTTACCCTGCCAATTTTGCGCGGTTTGGATGGCAACAGGCGCATGGGTAAAAGCCTTGGTAATTATGTGGGTGTGGGTGAAGCCCCTTACGAGCAGTTTGCAAAAGTGATGAGCATTCCGGATGAATTGATGAAGGAATGGTACGAATTGCTCACGGATCGCGGGGCAAGTGACATTGCCAGGTTGCTGGATCAGGCCGTTACCCATCCTCTGGAAGCCAAGAAAACCCTCGGCAGGGATATTGTTGGTTTTTATCATGGCAGTGAAAAGGCCCTGGCTGCGGCCGAGGAATGGGCGAAAAGGTTTTCCCAAAGGCAGGATCCCACAGAAATCCCCGAGGTAGTTGTGCCTGCCGATGAAATTCAGAAAGGTTTGAATGCTGCCAAGTTGCTGGTTTTAGTGGGCTTTGCCAAGAGCAATAATGAGGCTCGCAGGCTGATTCAGCAGGGCGGTGTTACCATGGGTGCCGAGAAGGAAAAACTAAGTGATCCCAATCTTGTTCTTGGTCTGGGTGAGCCCCTTCTTTTAAGAGTGGGGTCGCGCAGGGTGGTAAAAGTTATTGCCGGTTGATGCTCATGCAATTAGCACCGTCGAACATCCAGCCTTCCTGGTCCCCTTCAAGCAAACTGTTGCCCTTGAAGGAAGGGGATGTACACATCTGGTCATTTCATACATCCCGGCCATCCAAGGATGTGGAAAGTCTGTGCAAGGTGATTTCCCCCGAGGAAATGAATCGGGCCATGCGGATGAGGTCCTTGGAAGTTCGCGAACAAGCAATAGTCAGTAGAGCGGTGCTAAGGCTGTTTCTTAGTGGATATCTTGGCGTTACCCCACTGCAGTTGCAATTCTCCACCACGGGCATGGGTAAACCGATGCTTCAAGGAACCGGGTTGCACTTTAATCTTTCGCACTCTCATGGGATAGGTTTGCTGGCAATTACCCGCGTTGCGGAGATTGGGGTGGATATTGAAAAAATCCGCCACATGGAGAATATGCTGTTTTTAGCCCAAAGATTTTTCTCGCCCTGGGAATCACAGTACCTCGGTTCGCAGGAGGGGGTCGATCTTGGAGCTGTCTTTTTTCAGGCATGGACCAGGAAAGAGGCTTTTCTAAAGGCAAATGGCCATGGAATTGGTTTCGGGTTGGATCGCGTGGAGGTGGCACTTGGCCGGCATGAATCGCCTCGTTTAAGACAGGTTGATGGTAATGTGACGGAGGCTGCTAGCTGGACAGTGCTTCATTTGGAACCTTGCAAGGGGTTCATGGGGGCTGCAGCGATCAAGGTTCCGAATGTTCGCCCGTTGACATGGCATTGGGAAGGCAAGGAACTTCCCCAGCGTGGTTGATGTACCATAAAATCAAATGGTTTTCCTATCTGCACGAAACAGCCCTGCCTGAATAGAATTTCCCTACTGCCCCTGTAGCTCAGTGGATAGAGCAATGGTTTTCTAAACCATTGGTCGCAGGTTCGATCCCTGCCAGGGGTATTTATAAATCTCTGATTTTCTTTGTTCCAAGCTTTAATGTTTTCCCCAATTCAAAAGTGTGATGCTTAGCTGTAGTACCGTCGCAATGCTAACCCATGCCAGGTAAGGGAGTTGGGCAATGGCCACCCAGCGGTGATAAGGCCAGATGGCGATCATTAGCCATATTATGGATGTCCAAACAATCATAATGTCCACTGATGCCAGTGGCATGTTTCGCATTCCGAACTGAATAGGTGTGAAAACCAGATTGCTCAAAAGATTAATCAGAAAAGGCAGGGCA
>JBEGQX010000312.1:0-3741 GCA_041180805.1 Planctomycetota bacterium | reverse complement strand
AATGGAAGGAAAAGATACTTTAAAGGATCATCAAAATCCCGGTCAAATCATATTCATAAAAAGAGTTTTATTTGTGAGGGTGAGAATGGGGGTGGGAATGGCCATGTTTGTGATGGTGCCCTGGGTTTTCGGTGGTGGCAAATATCAACTGGGAATGATGAACTCCCTTAAGCCCGCCTAGTGCATTAGCTAGGTCGCGCAGTTCCCCGGCATGTCCACGCGGGGCAATCAATTCCATGCAAAGATCATGATCCAGATGCACATGCATGGTGGATAGCACGCAATCGCCATAAGCATGTTGCAAATCCAAAAGCTTGTCGGTGATTTTGGTTTTATGATGGTCGTAAACCAAAGTCAGGCTTGCAGCCACATGGGAATGGGCATCTGAACTTTCAGTATGGACCAGCTTCTCCCTGAGAAGATGCCTAACAGCCTCACTTCGTGTGGCGAACTTTCCCTGCTTGCAATAAGTGTCAATTGACTAGTCTAAAAGGTTTGCTCCAGTAAAAGTAGCACCCATTCCGTCTTGGTTGTGTATTAGGTTAGCTAATTTACTTGGGCCATTTGCCATCGATGATGGGTGGGCCGTTCAGCTTGCGCGGGTCCAGAACCACATGGCGCACTTTTTGCCTTTTCCATGTGTAAGTGATGTGCAGCATGCCATCTCTGGTTTGAAGAATTGCGGGATAAGAATATTCACCGGGTTCCTTCTCCAAAACCAGGACAGCCTCCCAGTTTTTGCCATCCCTGGACCTTGCAAGATTTAATGGTGAGCGCCCTAAAATGGTATGGTTATATACCAGAAAGAAGGGACCTTCTTTCATGGTAACAGCATCGGTTCCCGAGTTGGGGTTAGGCAGGCTGGTGTAATCCAGGGAACTCCATGTTTTCCCACCATCCCTTGAAGTGGTTTCAAAAATCCTGCCGCCCCGACTTCTGCCCAAGGCCTGCAAATGATTCTGGTCATGGATCAGAATACTGGGCTGAATGGCATGAATGATCTTTCCGCCGGTATCCTCGGCAGGTTCTACCTTGCTCCAGGTTTTGCCAAGGTCCTTGCTGACCTCAAAATGCACCTTCCATCGGCCCCCTTTTTTATTTTCCTCGGAACTGGTGGGGCTGATGATGGTACCATCGGCCATCTGAACAGGCTTGTTCTTGATCGGCCCCAGGATACCTTCGGGAAGTTTTCTTGCAGCACTCCATGTCTTCCCACCATCGGTACTGGTTTTCAGTTCTCCCCACCAAGTCGTGGGACTTGGCCCCACCTTGTAGAAGAGCATCAGGGGTGCATCCTTGGGTTGAAATAGAACCGGGTTCCAGCAAGGGTGCCTTTTGCCATCCTCTTGGACTCCATTCGCCACTTCCACAGGGTCTGTCCACTTACCCGCATCAAGTCTGGAAACCCAGATTCCCACATCGGGGTTTTTCTCTGCGGTTCCTCCAAACCATGCTGTTACCAAGCCTTGTTGGCTTTCTGCTATGGTGGAAGCATGGCACTGAGGAAAGGGTGCTTTCTCGTAAATGAATTCCCTTTTAATTTCTGCTGAATCCGCACCCAAAGCCATTAACACCATCGCGTGGCATATTAAAATCATTTCAAATCACTCCCCAAAGGTTGTAAATAAGAAGTCTAACCCCGATTATGGAGCACTTCCAAGAAAACATCTCTTTGCTTTGAATTAGGCTGAATTATCCATTTGTTTCAGTCCATTTTAATTGACTCACCCAAGAGATCGATTAAATTAGATTTATTCCAGTCCGGGAATCACCTCTCCTACCAAGGCTTTCCCATGAAAAGCAGAAATCGCTTTCGAGGTTTTACTCTCATTGAATTGCTGGTTGTAATCGCAATTATAGCCATTCTTATTGGCCTTTTATTGCCTGCTGTCCAGAAAGTACGCGAGGCAGCCGCCCGAATGAAGTGTTCCAACAACCTCAAGCAGATTGCTCTGGCTTTGCACAATTACCAGTCTGCCATGGGCACATTTCCCAGTGGGGGTAAAAGTTATTCCTGGTGTGGAAACAGCTCTAATACCGGAGATTCCACAACTTATAATGGTAACGGCTTGCTTCTTTTACTGCCCTACCTGGAACAGTCTGCGCTTTACCAGAAATTCAATTTGAACGAGGCGTTTGCTGCGAAGCCAACTTCCCTGGGCGGATTCACAAGTAATAGCGCCCCTTTGGTAGGTAATCCCCTTACCAATGGGAACGCAGCACTTGCATCCACTGTGGTTCAGGCATTCATTTGCCCCACTGATTCCTCGGCACTGCCCACGGAACGGCTTTTTGGCGGTTACTATGGTCCGGGTGGAACATTAAAAGGTGCAGCTACCGATTACGACTTTATAGCCAGCGATGCTGACTACGGGCGCTGCAATAACTGGAAGCTTTCCACAACCACCCGCAGAATGTTTGGTGAAAACAGTACCACCAAGCCAACCGATGTGACGGATGGCCTTAGCAATACTTTTGCCATTGGTGAAACGACCATGTACCACGGCAACGGTGCTGCGTTTGCATGGGCCTATCGCACCCATGTGATGACTGGCGTAGACCCAGGTGGAAGTGACCCTGGAATTAATATCTGGAATTTGCCCAGTTCGTTTCCTGCATCCGCAAACCCCACTTACACGGTAATGCCAGGCCGAATTAGGACTTGGTGGACAGCCGCAGGTAGCCTTCACCCCGGTGGCTGCCACTTCGCCTTTGGAGATGGCTCTGTTCGCTTTGTGAATGAAAACACCAGTGGTGTTACCTTGGAAGCCCTATGCACCATGGCTGGTGGAGAAGTCGCATCACTACCCTAAAAATTTTTGCAACTATGAAACAAAAAATATGCCTGCTGTTCTTGTTGGGATTGGTTCTTGGTTGTGGGGATAAACGCCCAACCCTGGTTCCCGTAAAGGGAAGACTTACCCTGGATGGAAAACCCGTGCCGTTCAAGCATGTGAAATTTCTTCCCGTAAATGTAACCCCCGGCATTGGTGGTGGCGCTGTTACCGACAAAGAGGGAAATTATTCTCTTATTGCCAACCGGCCGGGATCCGTCAAGGATGAACCGGGGGTTCCGCCTGGCGGTTACAAGGTGATTGTTGTGGAACCACTTTTTGACCCCGAGGCTATCGCCCCGCCCACCAAACCTGAAGATGGTCCTGCCCCTGCAGTGGGAATTCCGCAGCCAAAAAAAACCGGCACCAAGGTTGGAATCCCAGGGAATTATGCGAATGCGGAAACTACCACTTTAATGGTGGAAGTTCCTGCCAATGGCGGCGAAATCAATCTGGAAATGAAGTCGCCTGCCCCCTAGCAATCATTTGCCTGCATAACCGTTATAACCTGCACATGCTTCCCATCTATTCTTGTCCAGCCTTTTTTAGAAGCTTGGATTGCTGATTGCTTTTCGGTGATAATCCAATCTCAAACAGTTTTCGGAACATGAAGGAAAACTCTCATGCGTTTTAGCCTTTGTCTGGTTTTTATTCTTTTTGGTACCACTTCATTCGCATCGGGTCAGGAAGCAAGGCTTCTTCGCTTTCCCGCCATACATGGCGAACAGGTTGTATTCACCTTTGCAGGTGATCTTTACACCGTATCTGCCAAGGGTGGAGTGGCTCGTCGACTGACAAGCCACCCGGGCTTTGAGATGTTTCCAAAATTCTCCCCTGATGGTAAATCCATTGCCTTCACCGGCCAGTACGATGGCAACACCGAAATTTACAGGATACCCGTCTTGGG
>JBEGQX010000311.1:0-8507 GCA_041180805.1 Planctomycetota bacterium | reverse complement strand
TTACCATTTCCTGCCAGGTGGAAGTTAGTCTTTTTCGTAGAGGGGTTAATGTTACAAGAAGATGAATAACAAGGCCTTTAAGGTCCCGTTTCAAACGGAAAATGGAACTATCTTCAAGGTGGGAAAAATCCTCTGCTGAAATCAGCAGTTTTTCACAGCCATGGTTTTGCGCATTGTTCAGAATTTTTATTAGTGCATCATTTGATGCTTGATTAGCGGATTGGTAGTAGTTCCAAGCTAACTCTGCATGACCAGGGCCATTTTTTCCTGGTGATGGGTACCAGATTTTTATGGGTCTTTCAGACCCATAATTCTGAAGTAAACTCTGCTGTAGAGAAGTAGTACCTGTTTTATGGGGACCTATGTGTATAAGTAATTCCACGGTAAATCATTAGATTAGAGTGGCGGTTGCTTCTAACTGGCCAACACTAATTCGATATATCGGTATTCATTTGAAAGGTGTTTAAGCAAAATAGGTTGTTTTAATGATTTGGGTGCTATTACAGAAAAATGGACGATGACCTTTCTGATTTTCGGCAAATAAAACGAATGGATTGGGAATTGGTAAAGGAACTCATGTGCCTATGTCTTCGTTCCAAAGTTTTGGGCTATTTTGAATGAATTGTTGCATGAGCTGAATGCAAGTTTCGTCCTGAAGGACAATCACTTCCACCCCTTTGGATCTCAACAGATTTTCCTCACCCATGAACGTTTTGTTTTCGCCGATGATCACCTTGGGGATTTGATAAAGCAGAATAGCGCCAGTACACATGGAGCACGGGGAAAGAGTGGTGAAAAGCGTGCATTCCTTGTAAACAGAAGCTTTTTGTCTACCGGCGTTTTCAAGGGCATCCATTTCCCCATGTAATATGGGACTTCCTTTTTGAACTCTGCGATTGTGACCTTTCCCCAGAATGGTATCCTTATGCAAAAGAACCGAACCTATCGGGATGCCTCCTTCCTGAAGCCCTTTTTTGGCCTCCGAGATCGCTAATTCCATGGCACTTTTCTCAACAGGCTTTAAATTCATCGTTTTGTTTCCTGATTGCATCACTGGATGACATGCGTATAATTATTTTCGATTGTAAGAAAACTAACTCTCTTCAGGAACAGGAATTCAATCATGAATCGCAGGGAATTTGTTGCATCGTCCATGGCTTTGGGGTTGTCCGGGATTTCCCTGGGTGCCGTTCAGACATCCAAGTTATTTGATATTTCCCTTGCTCAGTGGTCCTTGCACAAAGCGTTCTTTGCAAAGCAAAAGGATGCTGGTGATTTTGCCAAAATCGCCAAGGAAGAATATGGCATTCATGCGATTGAATATGTGAATCAGTTTTACAAGGACAAGAAGAACGACGAGGCTTATGTCAAAACCTTGCGAAAGAAGGCTGATGATGTAGGAGTGAAGAGTGTTTTGATTATGTGTGATGGCGAAGGCCAGCTTGGCAATGCGGATGAGAAAAAGCGCAAGGAAGCTGTGGAAAACCATTACAAGTGGGTTGAATGGGCCAAGGCCCTGGGTTGCCATTCCATTCGCGTTAATGCCGCCAGCAGTGGTTCTTACGAGGAACAAATGGACCGTGCCGCTGATGGGTTACGCAAGCTAACGGAATGGGCCTCCAAATTGAACATTGGTGTGATTGTTGAAAACCATGGTGGTCTTTCCAGTAATGGCGCCTGGTTGGCAGGAACCATCAAAAAGGTCGGGTTGAAAGGTTGTGGCACACTTCCGGATTTCGGCAATTTTCGCGTCAGCAAGGATGAAGAATATGATCGATACAAGGGCGTACAGGAACTGATGCCTTTTGCCAAAGGCGTAAGTGCCAAATCTCATGATTTTGATGATAAAGGCAACGAAACCAAGACTGATTATCGCAAGATGATGAAGATTGTTATGGCAGCCAATTATCACGGCTTTGTGGGAATTGAATACGAAGGAAGTAAATTGAGCGAATCAGATGGCATCAAGGCTACTAAGAAGCTTCTGGAATCAGTTCGAAATGAACTTTCTTCTACCTCCAGCAAAGATGCTGATAGTAATGAGAAAGAACGATTGGTTCGCAGGATTGTGGGTCGAATTCGTAGAATCTAAAAACCAATCCAAAAAAGAAAAAGGCTTCCAGTTTTATCTGGAAGCCTTTTTTTTAAATTTAAGCTTTTAGTTGACTCCCATTTTTCCTGTTGGAAGAATTTGGACATTGGTTTTATCGTTGGGAAGCTTTGCGGGCAAACCTATCCCTGTTGGAGGAACCGGCGGATTGCCAAGCTTGTCTAATGGTCCAAAAAACCACTGGGATACTGATTCATCGAACGCTGTTTTGCTATGGGTTCGCATATTCGAATCACCTTTTTTGGTAACTAAAGAAAGGTAATTTTTGATGATATCTTCTTTGGATCGTTCGATGAGTTGCGAACCTGTAAGTTTCTGGGTCAGGTAGGAAAATTCCCCGGTTAATTTTTGATCATCCTTGCGGGTGGTTTTTGTTTTACCATCGTCTTTCTTTTCTCTGCTGAAGGTTGGCAAAGCGACCTTTAAAAGCTTCAAAGAAAAATCATCGCTGGTTTTATCTTCTTTATTGGTAACGAATACCATCTGTACTCTTCGGGTTCTAGCCATGGTGATGTCCTTGATCCAGGAAGGAAGCTGGGACATGGATTTACCTGCAACAGTTGGGCTGATGGACATCCAGATTGCCGCCAACTGGGAAGCGCCTTCCGGGTCGGTTGCAGGTGTTGCCTTTAAAAGCATTTTTTCCTGCATGGGTCTGGTGTTGATGATTCCAACAGGTGAGGCCAGCTTAATCACTTCACTGGGAACCCTGCGCCATTCACTTGCCATCCAAAGTGCTCCCAAAGTCGCACCTTCACCTGCTCCAATCACAACAAGGTTGCGGGTGTTCGCCTCGCCATCATCATTTCTCACATCAAGAAATGATTTCGCGGCAGCAATGTCATTCACAAGGTTTGGGTAATAAGACGCCGGAAATTCCGTGTAACCTATTTTGGAAAGTTTCTTGGTTGCTCCGGGAAGGGTTTTATTAATTGGGTAATCCCAGAATTTCTGGTCCACATTCACGCTTTTACCGTGACCGCGGAAATCGAACATAAGAACCGAGTGGCCGGCCGCTTGCAAGTCGGTGGCAAATTTCTCCCATTGCTCACCCTGTTCGTCGCGGCCTTTGCGGTAGGTGAAATTGTGCAAAAGTATTATGGTTGCAGATTCCTTGGGTTTCATGGACTGAAAGTATTTTCCACTGATGATCACACCGTCATATGTCTTGAAATTTACATCACTGCCTTCCGCTTTTGCACGGGATGGAATCGCAAGAACAATTCCAAAAGCGAAAACCATCATAATTGAACATATTCGTAATGTCGTGGCGTGCATGTTCATACCCTTAATTCATGGGAAAGCTTGAAGGCTACCTTAAATATTTCATCCGGAGTGCTATATGGCAAGGGAAAAGCGTGATGTGAAGACAAACTTGCATTAAAAAAGGTCAGGATTGATGGATGCATAGGGGAAGTACCTCCATCCATCCTGATCTTTCGGAAAGGTTCCCAGCCTTTCCCTGAATACAACCCGCGGGATTTCTCCGAAGGCGTTCTTGTCTCCCTGAGCTTATTTGTTTCAGGGTTTTGCCATTCATCCCAAGGGGTGAATTCAGAACAATGGGGAAAATTCCCCACACAGCACTCCTTCGCAAGCAGGCGAAGTGTAGGAAAACATTCCCTTTTCCTACAAGGCACTGCGGGATGGTATTGGCAACCAAATCGGTTCCAGCATCCTTGCCCGGATGTCAACCCAGGCCACCTATCAATGCCATCTAATGACATTGAGTAAATTTAATAAAGCATTCCATGGATTGGTTTTCCACTGAACGATTCAGTGAACTGCCAGAATTTTTCAGAAAGTATAAAAGCAGTAAATTTGGGTAAGATGGGTTTGTGGGTTGCACAAGCTTTCAACAAGTTATCATCAGGCAGATTTTTCTTTGGGGACAGGGTCCAAGTGATAGCCTTTGCTTTTTTCAGCTGGTAGTTTTCCATAGCTCATGGCTTCGTATTCAAAATCCAAATCATCGTAGGTGCAAACATAGCCAGGTTGTTTTGACTTTTCTTTTTCCAAATGAAAAGCATTCAAGATGGTTTCTTGAAGTTTTTCCCTGCTTGACTGATTGATGGGATGGGCTATGTCAGCGTGAAGTTTTGTCCTGCCGTTGGAATCACCAATAGCCCGGTTTTCATTCAGTTTTAAACCACATTGGTTGCAAAACCTGGAACGAAGAGGGTTTTTGGAATGACATTTTTTGCATTTGTCCATGAGCTTTCGAGAGGGCATGGCAACAAACCATCCCCTGGTGCTTTCAATAATCTTCAGATCCCGGATTACAAATTCATGATCAATGGTTATAGAACAAAAGGCCTGAAGTTTTTCCTTGTCATTGCTGTCATTCATCAACTTGATGCGAACTTCGGTAATTTGCATTTTTCGCTCCATTATTGAAATGAACAGGTGGTATCCGGTCCGGCAAAGAAGACTTTTTGAATGCAGCCGGAGGTTTCTGTTTCCAAAAGATTATGGGCGCAATTCAGGGCATCTTGTTTGCTGCTATGAAGGCTGAAAACAGCACTACCACTTCCGCTAAGCAGCATGAGTTCACTTCCGGAATTCTTTAGCCCTTTAAAGATGCCCTTCAATGCTGGCTCCAGCAGGCACGCTGGTTTCTCCAAGTCGTTTCGCAAAAATGTTTTTAAATCCCCAAATGCCCTGGGGGTCTCTTGATTGATGTGTTTATGATCCGTCAGGGATAAATTGGAATAAACCTTTGCGGTGGAAAGGCCAAAATCCGGTTTGATAATCAGACAGAAGTAGGGGACGGAGATGGTGGTTTTTACCACTCGTTCTCCCCTGCCAGAGCACCATGCCGGGCTTTCTTCAAGAAAGAAATTGATATCGCTTCCCATTTGGCTGGCTAATTCGTGGAGCGTGTTTTTTTTAAGGCCTAGCCGCCAAAACTTGTTTAATCCCAAAAGCGTGGCAGCAGCGTTGGAGGAACCACCACCCAGCCCTGCCTGCCATGGAATGCGTTTGTACAGACGAATGCGAACCCCTGAATTGCATTTGGAATAACTTTTCAGAAGGTTTGCAGCTTTTAGTACAAGATTGTCCTGACCCGCAGTAAGTGTTGGGTCGTCGCACCAAAGTTCAATTTGATTATTGTCTGAGAGTTCAAATTCAAGAATGTCGTAAAGGGAAATCGGGACCATAAATGTCCGGATTTCATGATAATGGTCAGGCCTTTTTCCAAGTATCTCTAAATGGAAATTCAATTTCGCTGGTGTCCAAATTTGCAGTCGATTTTCCGAATCCAGCAGATGCATACTGACGATGACCTTTGGTAAAGGAGAATCAAGACTTCATGTCTCTTTCAAATCTTCCAAATTACCAAAATTCTATTCAATCCTTGAAAATTGGGTCAATACGAACTGTTTGAAAGAAAGCACTAAAAGAATGAAGGCCCTTTTTTATAAAGAAGGGCCTTCTCATGGAGATGGCTTTTATTAGTTAGCAGGAATAATTTCACGAACCTTTAGCCATCCGATCAGGCGATCAGGCCAGGTTCCGGATTCTTTTTCGTTAGGGCCAAGGCCAATACCGTGTTTACCTTTTTCATAGATATGCATTTCAGCGGGTATCTTGTGTTTTTTTAGGGCCAAATAAAACAGAACACTATTTTCAGGTACTACCCCCGAATCAGCATCGGTGTGGAAAAGAAACGTGGGGGGAGTTTGAGCAGTAACACGGTTTTGGTTGCAAAGACTTTCTACCAGTTTCGGGTCAGCATCTTTGCCCAAAAGGTTATTTCTGGAGCCCATGTGTGCATAAGGCGGTTCCAAAGTGATCACAGGGTAAGCCAGAATTAAAAAATCAGGTCTGCAACTTGCGGTATCGATTGGATCAGCGGAATCTGATTTGCCTTGGTCAAACTGGGTACCAGCAGTGCTGGCAAGGTGTCCACCTGCGGAAAACCCCCAAATGCCGATCCGTTTGGGGTCAATGCCATATTCCTTGGCATTTGTCCGGACAGTTCGGATGGCGCGCTGTGCATCCAGCAAAGAACTTGGGTAGCGATACTTCGGTGCCAGGCGGTATTTAAGCACAAAAGCCGCGATTCCGTGGTTGTTTAAAAAAGTCGCAATATCTTTTCCCTCGTGGCCCACGGCTAAGCCACCGTAACCGCCTCCAGGGCAAACAACAATTGCCGCGCCTGTGGCTTTTTCTTTAGGGGGCAAATAAGGGGTAAGTGAAGGTTTATCATTATCCATTTCCCCTACAGCTCCGGGTGCCCCTTTTGGCCAAAGTGGGAAAGGAGTTGGATCTTGAGAAGGGGCAAAAATAGCCAAAAAAACAAGGCTTGCGAGGGAGATCATGGCTTTTTCCTGAAAAATGACAAAAGGTTGAAATACTTTTCACTTAATAACGAAAAATACTGTATCTCGGAAATGAATTCGAGAGATATAATAGGAACAGATGGAGATTTGTACTATTTCGGGGGCGATCCGGTTTCGACCGGGCTTACGGAAGTGCAGGTTGCGTGCCGTGGTTGATCAGAGGGCCACGTAAATATCTGATCAAACTACAACTGCTGAACCGCAGTTCTCCATGGCTGCTTAATAAAACAGTAGCCGCGTGTCTGGGAGCTTAGCCAGAGAGGTTCCAGCGCGCTCGTTAAATCTGGATCGCGGGGGTTAGAAGTCACGCAAGTGGCTGAACCAGGGGCAACTCCTTCTAAACTTCACACCTGGGTAGCCTGAAGTGGCTTTGCATATCGAATCCACCAAGGTGAACGCGGCAGAGGAAGACTGCCAGATCGATTTGCTACGCACGTAGACGCCAGCATGGAAGGGCTTCGGGACCGGGGTTCAATTCCCCGCGCCTCCACTCAAAAAGCCACTTGCGATTTTTCGCAAGTGGCTTTTTATTTGCCTTTTACAAACGCAATTGGATCATCTGCTGTCTTAAGGGTTTTTTCGAGATTAAACTTTCACTGGTTTTGAATAGGAAGGATGATTACTTCTTCTGGCATTTTGCCCAACCATAATCCGGATGCAAAATGAAACGTGTAATTCGTAGCTTCTGAAAGATAACAAATGGCCGCAGTTTCAATTTTTAATGATGTGATTGGCCCGGTGATGCGTGGTCCTTCCAGTTCCCATTGTGCGGCAGCTCTGCGTATTGGAAGGCTGGCGAGGGATCTGATGGATTCCGATATTTCCGAAGTACTGGTTGAATTTGATCGTGAAGGATCGCTGCCAACAACCCATGAAAGCCAGGGTAGTGATATGGGATTGTTTGGGGGCTTGCTGGGTTGGCAGGCGGACGATGACCGATTGCCTGATTCAGCGCAAGCTTTAAAAGATGCCGGTATTTTTTTGAAGATTCAAACTGTTGATGTCGGGGATCCTCACCCGAACACATATCGGCTTACTTTGAAGAACAGTAAAGAACAGCATACGCTGATAGCAATATCCACCGGAGGAGGGATGATGAATGTGATTGCCATGGATGGCATTACCCTTCAAATGGATGGAGGCTATCACGAAACATTAGTCTGGCTGCCTAAAGAGGTGGATCCCCAGGTGGAAGCCGAAGAAGTAATAAGGCATGAACTTGATAACTCCGTTTTGTGGCAAATAAAGGCCTCGACTTTCGTCTCTTTGCAGGGATTGAATCCTATTCTGGTTAAACGGCTTTCACCTGTGCTGCCAGTTCAATCCCGCAAAAATATGAACCTGCCATTTCAGAGTTGCAACCAGATGCTGAGTTTTGATGGAACCCGGGAAACCCCACTTTGGAAATTGGCGATCGAATATGAAAATGCCAGAGGTGATTTCCTTGAAAACCAAGTACTTGAAAAAATGATTGAAATCGTGCGGATACTTAAAAAGTCCATCCAGGGTGGCCTTCTAGGGACAAAATATGATGACCGGGTGCTGGGAAATCAAAGCGGAAAATTTCTGGAGCGTATGAACCGTGGTGAATTACTTGATGCTGGCAACCTTAATCGGATCATCCTTTATGTGACGGCCATGATGGAGGTTAAAAGTAGCATGGGTGTGATTGTAGCCGCACCCACCGCAGGGGCTTGCGCCGCACTACCAGGAGCTGTGATTGGAATGGCTGAATGCATGGGTTGCGACGAAACTGAGATGGCAAAAGCCATGCTTGCTGCCGGTCTAATAGGTGTATTTATCGCAACACGCTGGACTTTTGCAGCCGAAGTGGGAGGTTGTCAGGCCGAAGGAGGTTCCGCGGCTAGTATGTCGGCCGCTGCCTTGGTGACGCTTGCTGGAGGAACACGTGATCAGGCTATCGCAGCCGCTTCCATGGCATTTCAAAGCATGCTTGGATTGATTTGTGATCCTATTGCCAATCGTGTGGAAGCCCCTTGCCTTGGCAAAAATGTCATGGCAGCAGCTAACGCTCTTTGCTGTGCAAACAT
>JBEGQX010000310.1:0-6296 GCA_041180805.1 Planctomycetota bacterium | reverse complement strand
ACACCCAACCTGGACAGGCTTCACAGCCAGAGCATTCGCCTCACCGATTTTCATGTGGCACCCATGTGCACTCCCACCCGCGGTCAGTTGCTTACTGGCATGGATGCCCTTAGAAACGGTGCCACTTCCGTAACCGCAGGAAGGACACTTCTCAGGCCAGGCATTGTTACGCTGCCAGAGTTGTTTTCCAGACAGGGGTACAAAACGGCCATCTTCGGAAAATGGCACCTCGGGGACAGTTTTCCCAACCTTCCGCAATACAAGGGATTCCAAGATTCCGTGATCCACCTCGGCTGGGGCATCACCTCGATTGCAGATACCTGGCTGAATGACTATTTCGATGGCAGGTTCTATCGCAACGGCAAACTGGAACAGTTTCAGGGCTATTGCACAGATATCTTTTTCAGACTTTCCATGGAATGGATGAAAGAGCGACAGGCTAAAAGCGAACCCTTCTTTCTCTACCTGCCAACCAATGCCCCGCATGGTCCGCACTGGGTTGCAGACAGGTACTCCTTGCCCTATCAGGGGAAAGGACCTGCAAAATTCTTTGGCATGATTTCCAATCTGGATGAAAACATCGGCAAGCTGGATGATTTTCTCCAACAGTCCGGCCTTGCCAAAGACACGATTCTTGTCTTCATGAATGACAATGGTGCCACCGCTGGCGAAAAGGTTTTCAATGCCGGTATGCGTGGCAGAAAGACCACTTATTATGATGGTGGCCATCGCGCCATATGCTTCATCCGCTGGCCCGGCCAAAACCTCGGCAACCCTCGCGATATCCGCTACACTTCTCAAATTCAGGACATCTATCCAACGCTTCTGGAACTTTGCAATCTTTCTCCTTCGGCCAATTCGAGGCTGGATGGAATCAGCCTGGCGCCACTTTTGCTTGGATCCGGCAAGCCAATGCCAGACCGCAAGCTGGTGGTACAGTATGGCCAAAAGCCACAAAAGAACGAAGCCTGCGTACTTTGGAACCACTGGCGATTGGTTCACGGCAGTGAACTTTACCATATCGGCAATGACCCCGCACAGAAGGAAGACCTGGCTTCCAGCCAGCCCGAAATTCTTCGCACAATGCAAGCACACTATGACCAGTGGTGGTCAGGGGTGGAACCCCTGCTGGAGGATTTTGTGCCCATCGTCATCGGCAGTGAAAAACAGAACCCTGTCACCCTGACTTCCGCGGATTGGGCCAATGTGTATTGCGACAACATGAACGATCTCCGGAACGGGAAAAGGGTAAATTCCAACTGGAACATTCTTCCGGCAAAGGAAGGCACCTACGAAATTGCCCTGAGTCGCTGGCCAAAAGAGGCCGGCGCAGGCCTGGCCGAAAAGGTTCCCCCTTTCAAGGCGGTGGATGGAATATTACCCGAGGGAAAGGCACTTCCCGTGGCCAGCGTCCGGCTAAAAATTGGCAGCTTGGACAAAACCGTATCCGTGAAACCATCCGACCGGGAAGCGCGTTTTACCGTGGATTTGCAGGCAGGCCAGAAGCTCTCCATGCAATCCTGGCTTTTGGACTCATCTGGAAATGAACTGGCGGGTGCCTATTTTGCCCGCGTTACAAGGAAATGAACCCATGATTACCTCCCTTTTACTTGCCGGCACTCTCATGGCATCACAGCCGGCAAATGCCTCACGTCCCAACATTGTCTACATCATGGCAGACGACCTGGGCTACACCGATCCCGCCTGCTACGGCAGCAAATATTACGAGACACCCAACATCGATAAACTTGCCTCACAGGGCATGCGCTTTCTGGAAGGATATTCCTGTGGCCCCAACTGTCAGCCAACCCGGGCTGCACTGATGAGCGGGCAATACGGGGCCCGCACCGGAGTGTACACCGTGGGCTCCATCGATCGTTTTGACTGGGAAAGCCGGCCCCTTCGCCCCGTTGAAAATGTCCAGCAGTTGCCCAAGGGCAAAGTCACCATCGCGGATGCCTTAAAATCGGCGGGGTACTCCACAGCACTTTTTGGAAAATGGCATCTGGGTCAAAAAGGGGATTTCCTCCCCAATCACCGCGGGTTTGATGAATCCATAGTCTCCATGGGCAAGCACTTCAACTTTGAAACCACTCCGGATACGCGTCACCCCAAGGATATTTACCTTGCCGACTTTCTGACAAACAAGGCAGTGGATTACATCAAGCGTCACAAGGAAAAACCATTTTTCCTGTGCGTTCATCACTTTGGAGTACATTCTCCCTACGAGGCCAAACCGGAACTTGTGCAGAAGTTCAAAAACAAGCCCGGGGTGGGTGGTCACAAGAACCCGGTTTACGCCGCCATGCTTTACAGCGTGGATGAAAGCGTGGGCAGAATCCTGAAAACACTGGATGAACAGGGTCTTTCCAGAAACACCTTGGTAATCTTCACCAGCGACAATGGTGGTGTGGGTGGTTACGGTCGTGAAAAGATCAAGGCCGAGTCTCAGGATGCAACCGACAATGCCCCGCTGCGTGGCGGCAAGGGAATGCTTTACGAGGGTGGAATCCGCGTGCCGTATATTTTTCGCATGCCGGGCACCATCCCCGAGGGCACCACCTCCAGCCACCGTATCAACAGCGTGGACCTTTACCCCACGCTGCTGGAATTAAGTGGTTCCAAAGCACCCGGCAACTACAAGCTGGATGGCGTTAGCTATCTTCCCGCACTTCAGCAAAAAACCATCGCGGACAGGGTGGATATGTTCTGGCATTTTCCCGGCTACCTCGGCGCGGGTCCCAACACTTACCGCACCACCCCAGTTAGCGTCATCCGCTCGGGCAACTGGAAGCTGCTGGAATTCCTCGAGGATGGAAAACTGGAACTGTACGACATCAGCCAGGATATCGGTGAGAAGAACGACCTTTCAAAAACCAACACGGAAAAGACTTCCGAGCTTGCCCAGAAGCTGAGAGCGTGGAGAACCGGCATCAATGCCCCCATGCCCACCAAAAACACGCCGAAACCCTCTCAGCCGGGATTGACCAAAAAAAAGAAAAAGGCCGGCAACTAAGCCCAGCGGTCAGGTGACTATCTCCATGGGAATAAAAGCCTGGGGATTTGTCTTCAGCATTTGCGCGGCTACTCGCAAGGTCTTGATCCGGTCCACATGATAGCTTTTCTCAAGCTCTGGCAGGGTTTCCATATGGGGAAAATCCTCCAGTACCTCCTTGCGAACAAGCATCGCGCGAATTTTTTTCAGCCTGTCTTCGCTGACCACCTCGCAGGTAAGGAAAAGGTAATAACTGGTTGAGGCAACCTGCTGCCCTGCCTCCAATCTGGCAAAACCAGTGCTGAATTTTTCCGCCACCGAGTTCAGCACAAAGTTCAGGTAATACCAGGAATCCTTCGCTGGCAGTGGAAGGATAGGGTTTTCGGGGGTGGTGGATTTGGCAGCCTGCAGCACATTTTTGCACAAAAGCGGGTTGGAAAAGATCTCCTCCACCGGCTTTTCGAACAGGGTTCGAATCCGAAGTCTGTTATCCTTAAGGATGTTGAAACTGACATTTAGTTGCCCTAGGAATTGCTTGTTTTCCCATTGCGATCGGGCCCGATAGGCGCCCCACCACCTGCCTATGAAAAAAGAGACCACCGTGGTAAGACAGAACATGGCAATAGCCACCACGATTCTTTGGGCAACCTCGCTGAAAAAGTCCATGGCATCCTCCAAGGGCCGGGTTAGGACCGGAAGATAACAGGGCTGCACAAAAATGAAAAGGCATCTGACCCGGCACAGGGAATGATTTGCCAGCGCCCGCCACACTGGCAAGCCACGAAACCCGCGAGAATGTTCCATGATTTCATGGAAGGGCTTATTTTTACCAATTTCATGAATTTCACATAATATCCGGGTAATCTTGTATTCAGTCTTAATGTGCGGGAAAAGGAAATGTTCATGAGTGGATTGCTTCGAATTGGGTTACTGGTTTTCATGCTTTGCCATCTTTTGGAAGGCAAAGTGTCCGCCCAGGGAAATCGGGATGAAAACGCCGCCAGGAAATTTGGCTGGCTTTCCAATTATCAGGAAGGACTGGCCAGTGCGAAAAAATCTGGCAAGCCCATCATGCTTGTCTTCCGCTGCATTCCCTGAACGGACTGCCAGCAATTTGACGGGCAGGTTGTCCGTCTGGAAAAAATTGCGTCAGAAGCTGATCAGTTCGTTCGGGTGCGCCTGGGAAGGATTGACCTTTCCGACCTGAACCTGTTTGAATTTGACTACGACCTTACCTTCATGGTGTTCTTCCTGAACGCGGATGAAAAAATCTACGCCCGTTATGGTGCGCGGGATTCCACGGATGCGGATTCACGCCAGTCGCTGGAAGGCTTGCGTTACACCATGCAATCGGTGCTTCAGGCGCACAAGAATCACTCAACCAATTTTGCGCCACTTTCCTCCACCAAACCTTTTTTCGTGCGGGAGGAAACTGGTGTTCAGGGTGGGCACTGCCTGCACTGCCATCAGGTCAAGGAACGCATCAACCGCAAGATTGTCAGCGATGGCGACTGGAGCAGGGATCATGTGTACCGCTATCCCCTACCCGACAACCTCGGATTGATATTGGAAGTGGACAGGGGCAACATGGTGGAAAAGGTTGTGCCCGGCTCGGCTGCAGGCAAGGCAGGCATTCAGGCGGGGGACATGCTGACAAGGATTCGCGATGTAGCCATCCATTCCCTTGCGGATGCCACCTTTGCATTGGACAAGGCGCCCCCACGGGGTACCCTTTCCATTGAATACCAGCGCGAAGGCAAACTCAACAGGGCCGAAATCGCTCTGGGCGAAGGCTGGAAAAAGTCCGACATTTCCTGGCGGCCCTCCATGCGATTCCTGAAACCCAACTTTGCCATCTATGGTCCAGACCTTACCACCACGGAAAAGGCGGCCTTGAACATCCCTTCCAGCCGGCTTGCCTACCGGCAAAGCGACCAAGTCTCCGACTTTGCGAAAAGCTCCGGCATAAAACCCAACGACATTATCCTTGGTCTGGAAGGTCAAAAGATGAACATGGATGTGGATCAGTTTGTCCGCAAGATTCAAAAGGAATTCCTAGTGGGCGACACCATAACGATGGATATTCTTCGTGACAGTAAACCCATGAAATTAACTTTGGTTTTAAAAGGTAGATAACTTTTCAAGGAGTATGCACATGCGAATTTTGGCTTCCGCACTAATCTCTGCCGGGGCATTGGGTTTTATGACCATCTCGGTTGCTCAGGAGCGCCCCAAGGAAGAACCCCGCCAGTCGGTTGTGGAACGTATGATGGCCTTCGACAAAAACAAGGATGGAAAAATCACCAAGGAAGAAGTTACCGATGAAAGGGCCCAACGGGTCTTCACAAGAGCGGACGCCAACAAGGATGGCGTTGTAACCAAGGAAGAATTGACAGCACTGGCCGCACAAGAGGCAGCCATTTCTGGTGAAAGCGGCAGAAGGCCCGAGGGCAAAGGTGGCGACCGAGGTCGCGAGGGTAAAGGCGGCGATTTTGATAAGGGCCGCTTCATGCGCCCAACGCCTGGGCAAATTCTCAGCCCTTTCATGCAGGAAAGCCTACATTTATCTGACGATCAGAAAAAACAACTCGCCGACCTGCAAAAACAAGTGGATTCAAAGCTTCAATCCATCCTGACCAATGAACAAAAACACCGACTGCATGACATGCGCGAGGGTGGCAGGGACGGCAGACCCGGGGAAGGCGGAAGGCGCCCCGAAGGCAACCGACCCCCTGAAGGTGGAAAGCGTCCGGAGGGTGGAAGGCCACCGGAAGGAAACAGGCCGCGAGGCGAAAACAAAGATAACTAATTTGCCCTGCAAAAAAGTAAAGGCGTCCCGGTAAAAACCAGGACGCCTTTTTCATGGAATTGTCCTTACTTCAAATCGAAATCAAAATTCTTCCGTTCGGTTTTTGGCACCTCAACTTCAATGGGTGTGATTGCACTATCTTGGTATCTTTCTGGAATTCGCTTGGATTTTTCGGCCTTGGTATTGGCATCAATCACAAAAGATGGCGCCTCACTGAAGGTTACCCGGTACTTACCCGGTGGTACCCCCGGGCCGCTTCTATTGGAATAAACCTCGAACATTCCATTATCGTTGGTTCGGCCACTTGCAACCACACCCTTTTCGCCTGACTTAAGTTCCGTCTGCTGGAAAGTTACCAGCAGTTTGTTCAGGGGTTTCCCCTCCATGATCACCCGCCCGCCCACGGGAACATTCCCCTTAGCCTGCTTGGTTTCCTTCCCAGTTTCATCCGATTCAAAAGCGCCTAGGTCTTCCTTTTGGATTCCCTGTAGC
>JBEGQX010000309.1:0-2798 GCA_041180805.1 Planctomycetota bacterium | reverse complement strand
TACTGCCAAATGCCGAATAAATTCCAAGAAAACCGAGGGTTGCCGGAACCCCCAAACACACCAAAAAAGTCAGTCCCAAAAGAATCATCATTCCGGGGTTGGTTTTCCAAAGCCCCAGAGGAGTTTCAAAAAGATCAACCTTCACAAGATCCCGAATTTTGACGAACAAACCGGTAATCATCGGAATGGCAACCGAAATGGAAAACACCCAGAAGAATAAACCTGCAAAAACCTTGGAATTCCAGGCATCCGCCGGCAGTTTCATGACGCTGAAAAGGCCGGCAAGCACCACCATGTAAGCCCAAGGGACAAATCGCGCGGGTAAACGCCAGACAGGTCGGCACACAAACAGTCCAAGGGTGCTCAACAGGGTGAGTCCATAGAAAACCCAAACCAGGGCATTCGAAAGACCTTTAACCCCAAGCGGGAAGAGGGAAACACCCAGCCTGGTTATCATGTAGAAACCAAGAAGACCAAAGACCATGCTGAAACAATGATAGGCACTTGAATAAGCGGTGTTGGAATAATCCATTCCGGCAAGGAACAAGTAGTTTGCCAGAATGAGGGCCAAGCCGGCCAAAAGAATCAAAATAAAACAAGTTTTCTGAGTGGATTTCGATCGCCACGCCCCGGTGATTTCCTTACCCATAAGACCCGGATTTTTCAGCGAAAGGATTCCAACCCTTTGGTAGGCCATGAGGTTCCAGGAGTGGCTGCTTATGATATCCTCGATTTTGGCAACATCCATTTCTGGATGATTGCGCTTCATCTGCTGAACCGCGGCCTTAATTTCATCTGGATTGCCAAATTTTTTCATCTCCGACTGCGTGCAGTACAAAAGAACCATCGCCACCAGAGCAATTCCTAAACTGCCAAATTGAAAAGCAGCAGCCGCATATCTTCTCTCGACCCCGCCATACATTTTCAGGCTCAGGAAATAGGTTGAAATCAGAAAAATAACCAGGAAGAAAAGAATAAAAAATACATCCAGGGAAAGGAAACTTCCAACCAGACCATACTGGGCCATAAATAACCAAGGATACTGACAAAAGGAGGTGTTTTCCTTCATCCAACCGGAAAGCATTCCAAGAAAAAATGCAATGTTTGCAAAAAGCATAAATCCAAGGCTGAGCCCATCAAGGCCCAGATAAAATTGAATGCCATATTTGGAAACCCAGCGAATTTTGGTCACCCAGTCGAAACTGCTGTGCACCTCAAAATCTGGATTGAGATCCGCAACTTTCGCACGCTCGAAAAGCGATGCCCGAGACCGGAAAAGATCGTCATCCAAAATTCCGAGCTGGTCGACAGTGTCATACTTGAATTGGGAAATTACCGCGAAATTAAGCCCCAGAACCAGTGAGGCCCCCAAAACGGCATACCAGGAAGTGGCTTGGGGAGTTTTCCAATTAGATACCCAACAAGCAATGGCAAAAACCAAAGGCGAAAAAAGTAATACAAGCATCCAATAAAGATCTAGCTCCGCCATATCAACATCTTCCAAAAAAATGAACAATTGGCAAAAACCTAGAAGATGGATAACCTATTTGCAAGGATTTAGGCAACCCCATATGAGGGTATTGGGCCAAGGAAGGTAACGCATGCTCAGGCACAAGGTCATATCCAGGTTTCAAAAAAAGCCCGGGCACTTGGTAATGAACCATTTTGCAGGCATGAAAGCCCGAATTTTTCAGGGGGGCCCCTCTGGGAAAGGAAAAACCCCTGAAATCCCCGGTGGGCGGGACCCCAAAGAGGCCGTACTGGAAGCGGTGCTTTTTTTGGCGGATGAACCTGTTCCCGCAAAAAAAATCGCCAGCGTTTGCGGATTTGCCACCGCCGCCGAGACGCGAAAGGTACTGCGCGGACTTCAAAAAAAATACATCCAGGAACAATCCGCCTTCAGGGCCGAGGAAGTGGCTGGTGGCATACAGCTTTTTAGCGCCCCGGAACTGCACCCATGGATAGCGAGGGTTCATGCCAGGCCTCTGGAAGTGGAGATGAGCACCGCCATGAAGGAGACGTTATCGGTGGTGGCCTATCGCCAGCCGATCACCCGGGCTGACATCGAAAAAATTCGTGGCGTGAATACCTCCGAGGTTCTTCGCGGACTCCTCGAAAAGAATCTCATTCGCATATGCGGAAGGGAAAATTCTCTGGGAAGGCCGGTACTTTACGGAACCACCCGGAAATTCCTTCACTTCTATGGCTTGAAAACCCTCAGAGAATTGCCCAGATACGAAGAACTTTCAAAAGCAGCCAGCAGGGAAATGTCCGAGACTTTTCCTGAAAACGAGCAAAACTAAAAACGGTGACATTGGTGGCCAAAAGCAAGATCAAGCAACTGCCCGAGGATTTCCTTGTCGAGGAAATCCCAAATTACGCTGTCCAAAGCTCAGGACGGTTCGCCTTCTACAAATTGCAGAAAACATCCTGGACCACCCATGATGCGATCTTTCGCATTCGCCGAACCTGGCAATTGGATGGAAAACAGGTTTCCTATGGCGGACTGAAGGACAAGCACGCTGTAACCATTCAATACATCTCCATCGATCATGGGCCGAACAAAAATTTGGATTTACCCGGGGTTCGCCTTACATTCCTTGGCTACGGAAACACCCCCTATTCCTCCAGGGATTTTGAATGGAACCGCTTCCGAATTCATCTTCGAAACCTGGATGCCGTAAATAGCACCACCATTGCGGAAATCACCGACCAGGTGCCGAGATGTGGCGTTCCCAATTATTTTGATGACCAGCGCTTTGGATCATTGAACAGGGATGAGAAGGATTTTGTCGCCA
>JBEGQX010000308.1:0-8940 GCA_041180805.1 Planctomycetota bacterium | reverse complement strand
GCTCTTTTTAACAGGGATTGTAACACTTTGTGAATCCTCTGGTTAGTCTGGAAGAGCTTTGATGCTTATATTTCGGTAATACGCCACAGCTTTGTTATTACCATGGATTTGAAGGCCAATTACGCCATTCTTTTCGATGGAATTATCTTCTTCTTTGAAATCGCAAGTTTTTTCACCATTGATAAATATTTCTATGCGATTGTTTTCGCAACGGACTTCCATTTTGTTCCAGTCGTTGGGCTTCTCTATTTTTTTAAGGAGTACTGGGTCGGCTTGCACAAGAAACTTTTTGCGACGGGACTCATCGTAAAGACTTCCCGTAATGGAGTCGCCATTTCTTAGTGCCCCAATATCCGCCTGATAACCGGACATTTCGTGGGGTGGGTTCGTGATTCGTTTACTTCGGATTTGCACCCCAGCATTGGGGTCTCCACCCTTGCAATCCAGTTTGAACTCGAGCTTTAAAACAAAGTTTTTGTAACTCTTTTGGGAAGTTAAAAATTCATTCTGAGGGTTGCCAAGGTAGCTTCCCCCGGCGATCGTTCCGTTCTCTACCCGCCAAATTTTGAGGTTACCTTCCCATCCGGCAAGAGTTTTGCCATCAAATAGCACTTCATCCGCCTTTAGGTATTGCAATCCAAAAAACATTAAAACGCCAATTGCTGTTATGATTCTGAATCTTGTCATTTCATACCTCTTTCAAAATAATTCAACTATTTAGTTAAGCTTCAAAACAGGGTGGGTCAATCGGAAAACTTATGAGAATGTGCTGATTTTTTGAACTATTAAATTTACCAAGCCCGGTGATGTCATTGCCAAAAGAGTTTGTTAATATTAGGCATAAAGATTTTAATCAGGGGTTGATGAAATGAAGGCAATGAACCGCAGAACCTTGTTGAGCCTTGGCTTGGGTGGTTTTGCAAATATGTCATTGCCTGGCTTTTTTCAATTGAAAGCTGCCTCACAGAACGAGGTTAGAAAGTCAACTGCCATAATTCTGGTTTGGTTGCGTGGTGGACCAAGTCACCTGGATACTTTTGATCCAAAACCGGATGCGCCTTCCGAATTCCGCAGTCCCTTCAAACCGATTAATACCAAGGTTCCTGGTTTGCTCCTTACCGAATTGCTGCCCAAGCTGGGCGGTATAGCAGACAGATTTACGGTTCTTCGATCCATAGCCCATACCGGTGGTGGCCATCCTGCAGGATCGCTGCAAATGCTTAGCGGCGATCCCGATGCCCAGGATAAGCCTGGTCCCCGTTACCCTGACTGGATGAGTGTGGTGAACTATCTTCGCGCCAATGGTCCGCGATCCCTGCCCAATTACATTGCAGTGAACCCGGTAGATCGTTATGACAGTTTTACAATTGCGGGCCCAACGTATCTAGGCTCTTCCTTTGATGCTTTCAAGGTAACGGGGGATCCCAGTAATCCCGGGTTTTCTGTTCCAAATGTTGGCCTGAAATCATCTGATCAAAGAAATGTTCTCTCTGAAAAAGTTTCCCTAAGAAAAAGTTTTGATGCATTGCGAAGGGATTTGGATATTACCGGGGCTTTGGCGGCCTCGGACAGATTCGAGGAGCAGGCGCTGGGAATGTTTTTAAATCCCAAGGCACAGGAAGCTTTTGATTTGACCAGGGAGCCTGCAAAACTCCGCGAGCGTTATGGGTTAAATGCATGGGGCCAACAATGCCTTATGGCAAGAAGATTGGTTGAAGCGGGAGCGGAAATCATCACCACGGAGCTGGACGGCCCTTTGTGCGGAAGGGTGGCGAATTGGGATGATCATGCGGTTAATCACCACATTTTTGATGCTTTGAAATACCGTGCGCCATTCTTTGATCAGGCTGTAACCGCATTAATTGAAGATATTTATGAGCGCGGGTTGGATAAGCGTGTTTTGGTTGCGGTAGGTGGCGAATTCGGACGTACTCCAAGAATATCCAAAGTTGCCAGCAGCGGAGGTGGAGTGGCAAGTGGTGCCACTGGCACTGTTCAACCTGGAAGGGATCACTGGCCCAGAGCCGGCTCATTTCTTTTTGCAGGCGGGGGCATTCCGACCGGACAAATCATCGGTAAGACCGACAAAAAAGGCGAAGACCCTGTTTCCCGTAAAGTAAGTCCGGAAGATTTTTTGGCCACCATTTATGCCCATCTGGGCATTGATTATAAAAATATTAATTTGAAAGATTTTTCAGGAAGACCAACCCCCATCATTCGGTCTGGCAGTGCGATTTCCGAATTAACTGCATCAAATATTTGATTTAATTGCAGCATATTTCAAGAAGGGAACCGGGATGTATTTCAGAATTATCTCGTTGGGAATGTTTGCGGCATTGGTCTTTCATTCTGCCACAGTCCTTGGAAATAAGAATAAGCCATTACTGGCGGGAGCCGCAGTAGTGAATGTTTCCCCTGAGAGTTTTCCTGTAATTGTGAATGGGGGATTTCTTGAAGCTACCGCTAATGCCAAAATTGATGAGATTCATGCAAGAGCCATAGTGCTGGATGATAGCAAAACCAGATTGGCGCTGGTGGTTGTGGATAGCTGCATGATGGCCCGGGATTTTTTGGACGCTGTAAAAAAAGATATCTTTGAAACTACCGGAATACCCGCTCAAAATATCATGATAAGTGCAACTCACACCCATTCCGCTCCATCAGTAATGGGCACTTTGGGTGCCAGACCAGATGAAAAATACAGGACTTTTCTAGGAAACCAGATCGTTAGGGCAGTTACCCTGGCAGGCAAAAATTTGGTTCCGGCAAAGGTTGGTTGTCTGGCTTTTAAGGATGCCGAGCATACTCATTGCCGGAGATGGATTTATCAACCGGACAAAATGTTGAATGATCCATTTGGTAAAAAGACAGTCCGTGCCAATATGCATCCGGGCCATTTAAACCCCAATGTGGTTGGGCCCTCTGGACCCATTGATCCCGAATTTACGCTTTTATCTATCAAAAGTTATAACGATAAAACAATTGCCATCCTTGCAAATTATTCAATGCATTACTACGGTTCAGGACCTGTATCGTCAGATTATTATGGGCCTTTTTGTGCAACCATCTCAAAATTAATTCAGGGTAGTGAAAAAGGATCGAACCCGGTGGCAATCATGTCTCAGGGGACCAGCGGTGATTTAATGTGGATGGATTATGGTAAAACTGCTTCCAAGAGGGATTTGAATGCCTATGCAGAAAACCTTGCAAATAATGCTTTTAAATCTTTGCAGGAAGTTGCTCACCGAGAGGATGTAAGTCTTGGAATGATTGAAAAAAGAATCAAATTAAAGCGAAGGATTCCTGATACGGCAAAATTGGAATGGGCCAGTGGAATCATTAATCAAATGAAAAGTCCTGTGCCTAAAAACCGGGACGAAGTATATGCCAAAGAACAGTTTTATTTAAAGGAAACTCCGGAGGTGGAATTAAAATTGCAGGCTATACGAATTGGGGATTTGGGAATTACGGCTATACCCAATGAGGTGTTTGGTATTACAGGGCTTAAATTAAAAGAGCAAAGTCCTTTGCCAGTTACCATGAACATTGAACTTGCAAATGGATCCGAAGGGTATATTCCGCCACCTGAACAGCATGCCTTGGGTGGCTACACGACTTGGCCAGCGAGGACTGCCGCCTTGGAGGTCCAGGCGGAACCATTGATTGTCCGGCAGCTACTTGAGAATCTTGAAATAGTTTCCCAGAAAGCACGAAAAACCCGTCCATTGAACAAGAACGATTATTCTGATTCGATTCTTGGTCTCAACCCTTTGGCTTATTGGAGGTTCGAGGATATCGAAGGTGACATTTGTTTGGATGCCTCCAAAAATGGTAATCATGGAAAATATAAGGAAGGGAAAGCTTTTTACCTTCCCGGGCCGCAATCGGAAAGGTTTGGAAAAGGATCCGTTAACCGGTCAGTTCATTTTGCAGGTGGAAGTATGATGGCTAAAGCGGCAGGTTTAGGTAATTCCTACACGGTGGAAGGTTGGATTTGGAATGGATTACCTATGAATGCTCGCACCGTGACGGGATATTTCTTTTCCAAAGGAAACCAGGGGGCTAAAGGGGCTCTTGGAGATAATCTGGGTTTGGGAGGTTCAGGCCCAGGAACAGGAAAATTGATTTTTTTTAACGGTAATGAAGCAAATCAGCTATTAATTGGCAAAGCAGAATTTCCAATGAAAACATGGGCCCATTTCTTCATGATCCGGGATGGTGAAAAAGTTCAGGTCTATTTGAATGGTGAACTTGATATGGAAGGTATTGCGGCACAAACCTCCATGGGAAGTGACTTGGTTATAGGTGGTAGGACAGATGGTTTGTTCGGCTGGGAAGGCAAAGTGGATGAGTTCGCAATTTATTCGAAAGCGTTGAACAAAAATACTTTTGCCAACCGGAGTTTAAAATGATCTTGAAGAAATTAATTCACCACATTTTGGTTTTTTTTTGCTTCTTGCTGACGGGTTTAAGTTATGCCGAAGCGCAAACCAGGGAACAAAAAGTTCGTGAAGACAAGAAGCGGGTTGAGGCTTCCGGTTACTGGCATTATAACGATCTTGAGAAAGGTATAAAACAGGCTGCGGCTGAAAATAAGCCATTGATGGTGGTTTTGCGTTGTTTGCCATGTGAGGAATGCGTAAAGCTTGACGACGAACTGGTTGAAAGTGACCCAAGGGTCAAACCTTTATTGGATCAATTTGTACGAGTAAGAATAGTTGGCACCAATGGATTGGACTTGTCGTTATTTCAATTCGATTATGATCAATCTTTTGCGGTGTTCTTTCTGAATGCGGATAAAACCATTTATTGCCGATATGGAACCCGATCCCATCGCACCAATTGGTCGGACGATGTCTCGATAGAAGGTTTGGGTAAAGCAATGGAAGGTGTACTGGAATTACATAAACAATTCCCTTCAAATCGTGACTTACTTAAAGCCAAGACTGGCTTAAAGCCCTTATTTTCAACCCCCGAACAATTCCCGTTGCTTAAAGACAAGTATTCATCCCGAATTGAATACGAAGGTAAAGTTGTTCAAAGTTGCATTCATTGCCATCAAATTGGAGATGCAATCCGGCAAGAAACTAGAAGGAATATGAAGAACGGGTTCCCGGATGAAGTTTTATTTCCTTACCCGCACCCGAAAACATTGGGAATCATTATCGATCCGAGCAGTTCGGGAATTATCAAGGAAATTGTGCCACTTAGTCTAGCAGACAAAGCTGGATTTAAGAAATCAGACAAGATTTTAAGGATGAACAGCCAACCGATCCTTTCTATTGCTGATGTTCAATGGGTTCTTAATTCGATTTCTGGCCGTGGAGGAAAAGTGGAATTTATACTTGGGAGAGGAAAAGAAAATATAGCGCTATCCATGGAATTGGAAAATGGCTGGAGAGTTCAGGAAGATATTAGCTGGAGGGTTTCGGCATGGGGTTTGCGAAGGATGGTGCTTGGCGGTATGGTTCTGGAAAATATACCGCAAGAAGAAAAGGTTAAGCTGGCTGGGCAAAAAAATGAAACTCAATTAAGGGTAAAACATGTTGGACAATTTGGGCCCCATGCAGCAGCAAAAAACGCCGGTTTTCAGCAGGGGGATTTTGTTTTATCTTTTGATGGAAAGTCAGATTTTAGAAATGAAAGTGAACTGATCCGGTATGCTCTTCAGAACAAAAAAGTGGGTGACCGGGTAACGGTAAAAGTTATTAGAAATTTAAAACTCCTGGATCTGCAACTCCCAATTCAGGAGTGATTATTGGCCAAGTATTAATGCAGTTGTTGCCCATGCAGATGCGGTTACAGAAATGAACTGATCTTTCCCGTGGGGAAATCCTGTTTCGTAATATGGCTGAAATGGTTTGCTACGGGATTTGACCAACCAAGAACCATCTTCAAGCCTGGTGTCTTCAAGGAATTTTAGACCTTTTTGAATATATTGGTCATTTTTGTCAAATTGACCGACAAGGTGCAATCCTACCAAGGTTGTACCCGTCGCATAGGCATCCGGTTCCATATCAGCCATTTGGGACCAGCCACCATTTGGCTTTTGCTTTTTCAGTATCTCCATGCAGATGGATTTGATTTCGCAAGGTTCAGCTTCCAGTTCATGCAGGCATAGAAGGCGAAACACAGAATCTTCGTGATCTTTTGGTGGTGTTTGCTTGACCCATTCCTTTACTTTGCTTTTTCTTTCATGAAATTCCTTGAAATACGATGGCGGACTCCAGATACGCAAAGCCCTTAAAGCCAGATAATTTGTGGTGAAATAACTTGTTTCCGACGGTGGACGATTCGAGGTGGTTTTCCAATAGCCTGACCCGGCTTGGAAATTTATCAAATATTTTATAACTGCATTCGTAAGCTCATTGGGTTTGGTTTTTGTGTTTTCAAGGCTCCATAGCACCCAGCCAGCGGTGTCTGCATCACCACCGGTTCCTTTTCCGTCCAGATACTTCTGATAATTGGTTTTCAGGAATTCTAAGATGAATTCCTCCTGTTTTTTCAAATCAGATTCCGAGACATTGAAGCCTGTGCTTATCGCCTGTGAAAAAGCAATTAGCGGTATTGCCTGATTATGGCACGCAAAGCAGGATTTCTTCTCAATATGCCCATTCGATGCTTTTGCCAGCAAGTTAATCGATTTTTGAATGCGTTCTTTTTCGAGGGGAGAACCCGCAAAAACGCTGCATGTTCCAATTAGAATGAAACTAGCCAAGGATGGAATATGCTTCATAGAAGAATATCCTTGAGAATTTCGCCATGAACATTAGTCAGCCTGCGCTGGATTCCATTGTGATAAAAAGTAAGTTTTTCATGATCTATTCCCATTAAATAAAGGATGGTTGCATGAAAATCATGCCAGGGAACGATTTTTTCCGCAGCTTTCCAGCCAATTTCATCGGTGGCTCCGAAGCTAAATCCTTTTTTTACTCCTGCCCCAGCCATCCAAACTGAAAACCCATATTTGTTATGATCCCGTCCCGTACCCACAGTCCCTGCAGCAGATTGGGCAAAAGGGGTTCTTCCAAATTCCGTGGTGAATAAAACAAGGGTGTCCTCAAGCATTCCCCGCCTTTTTAGATCTTTAACCAAGGCGGCCACAGGTCGGTCTATCTTCAATGCTTCCTTGGAATGATTGTCCATGACATTTTCATGGGCATCCCAACTCGAACGCGGGCTGCCGCCAATAGGCCCGCCAGAATAAAGTTGCACAAAACGAACATCCCTTTCCAATAGCCGTCTTGCGAGAATGCAACGGCTGGCAAATTCTCTGGTCTCCTCCCTGTCCATCCCGTACAGATTTTGGATTTCAGGGCTTTCATTGAAAATGGCAGTAGCTTCCGGGACCGATAGCTGTAATTTTGCAGCCATGGCGTGAGATTTGATTCTGGCCGCAAGATTGGTGTCTGCTGGGAAATTTTTAAGGTGTTCGTGGTTGAAAAAGTTTAAAAGATTCCTGGCGGAGTCTTCCTCGTCTGCTAAACGTAACTTGGGTGGATTTAAATTTCCAATGGCATCCTTCCCCACCCTAAATACAACTCCCTGATGGTTCGCTGGTAGAAAACCATTTGTCCAGTTCGAAGCGCAACCGTTTGGTTCTCCCCGGCCATCTGGCAGTACCACAAAATAGGGTAAATTCCGGTTTTCATTTCCAAGTCCAAAGGATAGCCAACTCCCCATGGCTGGAAACCCATTGGATGAAAATCCGCTGTTTTCCAGAAAAAGGGCTGGTGTATGGTTGGCAGATTCCGAACTCATGGAACGAATGATTGTTAAATCATCCGCAACGCTGGCAATATGCGGGAACAAGTCAGATATCCAAAGGCCTGAATTTCCCCTTTGTTTGAAAATCCAGTCGTTCTTTCGTATCTGTCCAATCTGACCAAAGAAGATATCTGGTGGCTTTTCACTTTGAAAAGTTTTGCCATGAAATTTGTCAAGGTTGGGTTTGTAATCGAATGAATCAAGGTGGGACAACCCACCCACTAATGTTATCTGAACCACCCTTTTGACTTTAGGTGTTAATTTCCCTTCAGAATTCTGTTTTTCCGATGCTTTGCAGTTATTATTCCCGGAAAGTGCCAGTATGGCGATGCACTCTGCAAGGTTTTCCAGAAATGTTCTTCTATTTGAAGCCATGATAGGTCTATTCCAGAAATAGGAATTCATTGCTGTTGAATAATACCCTTGCCAATCCAAACGAGCCGAATTTCCCAACGAAAATCTCGCTTGCCTCAAGCTCTTCCTGGGATGGTTTTTTTTGAAGGATGGCATGAAACAGTTTTTCAGCGGACAAACTGCTTGGGTTATTGCGTTGGATGGCATCGCATAATTCATGAATCAGTGTGCCGTTCCATAAAGCTAACGATTGAGTTGGGGTGGTGGTTTGGTTTCTTTTGGGGGCAGCCGAAGAATTGTCCGGGCAATCAAGCGCATCAAGAAGGCCCTGATTGGCGCCACGGGGTGTAAGTCTGTAAATGCTTCTTCGGTTGGTGGAGATATCCAGTTTCTCCAAAGGGGTGAAATAAGTGGTTCCGTTGATGAAATCCTGTTTGTAATCCGAAACGGCTGGGCCGAACATTTGTTGATTAAGTTGGCCGGCTGAAAAAAGCGCACTATCCCTGACGACCTCGGCATCAAGTCTTCTTGGAGAGAACCTCCAAAGAAGCCTGTTATCCATGTCCACCCCAAGGGCTTTCTCGTTTGGTTTGGAGGATTGCATGTAAGTTCTGGAAAGTAATATTTTTCTGTGTATGTGTTTCAGGGAAAAATTGTTTTGCTGGAGTTCTCTGGCCAGATAATCCAAAAGTTCCGGGTGCGATGGTTTTCCTCCATTAAAGCCAAAATCGCTGGGCGATTCAACAAAGCCAGTTCCAAAATGGTAATGCCAGATTCTGTTTACAATTACTCTTGCAAACAAAGGATTTTGGTTGTTGG
>JBEGQX010000307.1:0-6051 GCA_041180805.1 Planctomycetota bacterium | reverse complement strand
ACATTCGATTGACCCTGGTTATGCTGTTGCTTCTTGTGGGCACTTTTGCCATTGCTCGAGCCGATGAGGTTTTTTCCAAAGTGGAAGCCCTTCTGAAGGCACGCTGCTACGAATGCCATTCGCATGAAAAGAAGATCAGAGGTGGCCTGTCACTTGATTCCAAATCGGGTTGGGAAAAGGGTGGCGAAAGCGGGCCTTCCATCGTTCCGGGTAAGCCGGAAGCAAGCCTATTCATAAAAGCCCTTGGTCATGCGGAGGTGGATCTCAAGATGCCACCCAAGGGGATGCTGCCATCCGCGGAAATAGAAGTATTCAAGGAATGGATACGATTGGGGGCCAAAGATCCACGGGTGATAAAGTCACCGGAAAAAAGCAAAGAACTTGCAACACAGGATGCGTGGGATGCCGAGTTCAAGAAAAGGCTCGATTGGTGGAGCCTGAAGCCCATGGTCACGGTGTTGCCACCCATGGTCCAGAATGCTGAATGGTCTGGTGAACCCATCGACCGTTTTATAAGGTCAGCCTTGGACAGGAATCAATTGCAGCCCGCCCCCCCTGCCAGTCCGGAAGTGCTGTTGCGAAGGCTTTACTTTGTTCTTACTGGTCTGCCTCCAAAACCCTCCGAGGTAAAAGATTTTCTTCAGGCACCGGATGGCACTTCCTATGAAAAGGTTGTGGACCGGCTGCTGCAAAGCCCGAATTTTGGCGAACATTTTGCCCGCCATTGGATGGATGTGGTTCGTTATACAGATACCTATGGATACGAATGGGATAACCCAGCCAAGGGAGCTTTTGAATATCGGGATTATTTAGTTCGTGCCTTTAACGATGACATTGGCTTTGACCAACTGCTGCGCGAGCAGATTGCAGGCGACTTGATAGCTTCGCCCAGAATTCACCCCAAATCACAAACCCAGGAGAATCTTATCGGACCCATGTTCTATCACATGGGTGAACATCGCCATGGTAGCAGCCTGATGTTTAACGGCATTCATCAGGAGATGGTGAACAACAAGATTGATGCGTTCTCGAAGGCTTTCCTGGCAACCACCGTGGCTTGTGCCCGCTGTCACGATCACAAGCTGGAAGCGGTTTCGCAGAGGGATTATTACGCGCTTGCCGCCGTGTTCACCACCCCCCGGTGGACATCCCGCGTGGTGGATGCGCCAGCCAACCATGAACAGGCGATCCATCGTTTGAAAACACTGAGGGATTCGATCCATCGTGAGATGGCTTCCCTCTGGGGTGGTGTAAGTATTCCTCGTGAAAAAATATTGGCGGCCCTGGGGGATGTTTCCAAGGCAAAGCCCACTATCGATGAAGTGACCTTTCCCCTGCTGCAAATGGGCAGGCATGAGAAAGGTGCACGGGCGGCATGGAATGAAGCCCGGCAGGAATGGCTAAAGACCCGCGATCAGCGCAAGCTTGCGAACAGGAATTTTAAATGGCTGGCAGATGGCAGTATGGCTGTGCTTCCCCCCGGCTGGGTGACCGAGGGTGCCGGCTTTGAACATGGATACACAACCGAGGCCACACCGCGAATCTCACTGGATGGGGAAAAGGTATTGGCAACCCTTTTGCCCCGGGGCTTCCACACGCATGCCCTTTCCTCGAAGTTGCCCGGTGCTTTGCGAATGCCGCCCGAACACCAGGTGGCGGGCAAATTTTTAAGTGTGCAAATCAGCGGGGGCGAGTTTGGTGGCTATTTGGTCATGGATGATCACGCATTTCAGAATGAGACCGTGACTTTCCTGAACAATCCATCGCCGCAGTGGAAAACCTTCTCCGATGCCAGCCTGAAGAATGGTGTGCAGCAGGTGACGGTGGAGTTTGCGACCTGCTCGCTGAATCCGAACTTCCCGCCCAGAACAGGATTGGCTGCCGGGCTGAAAAGCAATGACTTCGGTTATGACAAGCGTAGCTGGATTAGCATTACCGGTATTGCATCTCACGATGTGGCAGGCGCGCCGCAGAAGGATCTTTCGATGTTTTCCGGTTTGTTTGAGGAACCTGCCCCCGACACCGATGCCGCCGCATGGAAACAGGCAGAGCAATGGCTGGAAGGCGCTGTTAAACGATGGTGCCGGAACAGTTGCCAGCCCGGGGATGCGGCAATGTTGGACTGGATGTTGTCGCATGGTTTGCTGGTGAACCGGGCGGATGGTAACAGCAAGCTTGCCGGATACCTGGCGGAATATCGTGCTGTGGAGGCATCGATGGCATTTCCACGGACTGTCAACAGCATGGATGAAAGGGAAACCACCAGAGCCAATTACCCGCTGAACATTCGCGGAAATGTGGATGTTCTGGGTCAGGCCATCCATCCGGATTTTCTCCAGATGTTCGCGGGCACCAATGGGGTTGCACGAAGTAATGGAAGCGGCAGGCTGGAACTTGCAGACGCACTAACGGCACCAGAGCATCCGGTAACCTCGCGAGTGTATGTGAACAGGGTCTGGCAATGGATCTTTGGAACCGGTCTGGTAGCCACCCCGGATGACTTTGGCAGGCTGGGCGAAAAACCATCCCACCCTGAACTGTTGGATTACCTTGCCCGGCAATTTATCCGGGAAGGCTGGTCCACCAGAAAACTGGTAAGGCGCATGGTGCTTAGCCAGGCATTCAGGCAGGGCGGTGATGCCCACGCACTGGCCCGGGAGAAAGACCCTTCCAATCGGTTGCTGCACCATTACCCAACCCGCAGGCTCGAGGCCGAGGCCATTCGCGATGCCCTGCTTGCCGTTTCCGGCAGGTTGGATTCCAAATTGTATGGCAGGCCCGTCCTTCCCTACCGTACTGTTGAGGATCCAGCGAAGCGATTGTTCAGCGGCCCCTTGGATGGCGATGGCCGAAGGTCCATTTATTTGCAGATGTCCATCATGGATCCACCGAAGTTCCTGGTGGGGTTCAACCTGCCAGACCTGAAATTGCCCACCGGGCGCAGGGATATGACGAACGTTCCCTCTCAGGCATTGATCATGATGAATGACCCCTTTGTGCATGCGATGGCTAAGCACTGGGCGACACGTATTCTTGGCGAGAGTCACCCCGATTCCGCACAGAGAATACGGGTGATGTTCCTGGAGGCCTTCGGCAGGTGGCCAAATGCCCAAGAGTTGCAACGCTGGCAGAAGGCCCTTCTCGAATTCAGTGAACCTTCCCAGGGTGATCATGACAGAAATCCGGCGGCCTGGCAGCATCTGGCCCACATCTTCTTCAACACGAAGGAGTTCATGTACTACCGATGAGAGACTTCATCCCACGGCGTGATTTTCTTGTGCGAAGCTCGGCTGGCTTTGGATGGCTTGCCTGGAAGGTTCTGGGGAATGCCGCCACCAGGCCTAACCATCCAGCAAAGGCCAAAAATATTATTTTCTGCTTTATGGATGGCGGACCCAGCCATGTGGATACCTTTGACCCCAAGCCCATGCTGAAGCAGCATCAGGGCAAGGCAATTGGTGAAAGCGCGGTCACCAAGCGTTCCCAATCCTCTGCAAATCGGGTCTGGTTTGGCAGCCCATGGAATTTTAGCCAAAGGGGTAAAAGCGGCCTCTGGGTAAGCGATCTCTTTCCACATATCGCAGGCGTGGCAGATAAGCTTTGCGTGGTACGAAGCATGGTGGGTGAACTTCCGCTGCACGGCCAGCAGAACCTTTTACTGCACACCGGCCGGATTATTGGCCAGGCCCCCAGCTTCGGAGCTTGGATTTCCCATGGTTTGGGAACCGAGAATAATAACCTTCCCGGATATGTGGTTTTGAATAATGATTGGGTTCCCAACGGTGGGCTGGAAAACTTTGGCAGTTCTTTTCTTCCGGCCAGTAATCAGGCAACCATGGTCCGTGCCAAGGGAGTACCGGTTGATAATATTGCCGGTCAGGATGACATTCGCAACCAAAAACGCAAGCTTGCACTTCTTTCCCAACAGGATGCGAATTTCGCCAGACTTAGTTCCGACCAGCGGGTGATCGAAAGTGCCGTGGCAAATTACGAGACTGCCTTTCGCATGCAGGCTGCGGTCCCTGAAATTACAGAAATTCGCAACGAGCCCGCCCATATTCGGAAGTTGTACGGTTTGGATTCTTCCGATACGCACCAGCAGCTTTATGCCCTGCAGGCTCTTCGCGCCCGCAGGATGATTGAAGCTGGAGTGCGTTTTGTGGAGATCACCTGCCCCAGCTTTGATGGCAACAATTCCCCGTGGGATCAACACGGTCTTTTGAAGCAAAACCACGAGAAGAATGCGCGCATTACCGAGCAATCTGTTGCCGCGCTGATTCTTGATTTGGAACAACGCGGCTTACTCGATGAAACCATCGTTCTTTGGGCCGGTGAGATGGGGCGCACACCCCATACCCCTGCAATCAGCGCTAACGCCGGCCGTGACCATCATGTGAATGGCTACAGTATTTTCATGGCAGGCGGGGGTTTCAAAGGCGGCTTTGCCTTTGGTGAAACCGATGAGTTTGGGAATTCCGTAGTTGCCAATCCCTTGAACATACATGACATTCATGCGACCCTGCTGCATCAGTTGGGTATTGATCATGAAAAGCTGACTTTCCGGCACGGCGGCCGTGACCACCGCCTGACAGATGTCCATGGCCGTGTGGTTGGTGAACTGCTGGCATGATGGGTACCCCGCAAGGGTCCTGCCACCGAAATTGATCCATGAAAAAGAGCAATTGCATTGCGAAATTTCATGGATATAATAAGGGCATGATCCATCGCAAGCTGGCTTTGCAGACATTGAAACGCACCATCCGGGAAAACCCGGTTGCCGCGCTTTTGGGTCCAAGGCAGTCTGGAAAAAGCACCCTGGCGGGCCAGGTTGTCTCACGGGAAAGGCAGACCCACTGGTTTGACCTGGAAAATACTGCCGATCGAACCGCGCTGGAAAACCCTGCCCTAGCCCTGGGTCCTTTGCGGGGCACGGTTGTTATTGATGAAATACAACGCAGGCCTGAACTTTTCAGTGCTTTGCGTCCACTGGCGGATCGGACTGGAACACCCGCACGGTTCCTGATCCTTGGCAGTGCCAGCCCAGACATTGTCCGGGGTGTTTCGCAATCCCTGGCAGGCAGAGTCGGTTTTTTTGACCTTCAGGGATTCAACCTTTCGGAAACCGGTGTTCCATCCTTGGAAGCCTTGTGGGTTCGGGGTGGATTTCCCAGATCATTCCTTGCGGAGGATGAAGCGGCCAGCCTTCGCTGGCGGGAAAATTTTACCCGCACTTTTTTGGAACAGGACATTCCCCTTCTGGGAATTCGCACTCCCTCGGAAACCCTGCGCCGTTTCTGGACCATGCTTTCCCATTACCATGGGCAGGTCTGGAATGGTTCTGAACTGGCAAGGGCTATTGGCTCTTCTGAAAACATGGCAAGACATTACCTAGATCTTCTTTGCGGAACTTATGTTGCCAGGAAATTGCAACCCTGGCATGCCAACTTGGGCAAACGAGAACTAAAGGCCCCAAAGGTTTATATTCGCGACTCGGGAATCCTGCACAAGTTGCTAGGTGTGAGATCCAGGCAGGAGCTGCTTTTTCATCCAAAGGCTGGTGCTTCCTGGGAGGGCTTTGGCATTGAACAGGCATTGGCCATGTATGGCAGCCATGATGCCTATTTCTGGGGAACACACAACGGCGCGGAGTTGGATCTTATGTTGTTCCGAAATGGGAAAGCCTGGGGTTTGGAGTTTAAATTGTCCGATAGCCCCACAATGACAAAGTCACTTCATGTGGCACTTGCCGACTTAAAACTTGAAAAGGCCTGGATTGTATACCCGGGTGCTAAAAAATATTCGCTTCATGAAAAAGTGGATGTGATACCCATGGAAAAGATGATTACCCTGAAGGAGTTGGTGCCCTAGGGTCACCTTGTTTTATTTCGTTTTTAGCAAAGAATAGAACCAAAAGGCTGTCAGCCAGGTTTTATCCTTGAACAGAAAGATTTTCATGAACACCCCACCGATGGTTGGTCTTGGACTTTGGAAAATACCCAACGAGGATACCGCGCAACTGGTGTACGAGGCCATTGGCGCAGGCTATAGGCA
>JBEGQX010000306.1:0-2844 GCA_041180805.1 Planctomycetota bacterium | reverse complement strand
TGCACAAATTCAACCATGTTTTGGAATTGGCGTATTTGTCTTTCTTCGTGATGATTGACTGCGAGAACGGTATTTTGTGATTTTCCAAATGCGTTAAGATTTGCTTTTACCGAGGCATCTTCAAGAGACTTTTGTAATAGCTTGGAGTATTCCTCCTGTTTTGCTTCCTCAACCATACTGGCAACTTTTGTCTTTCTAAGACCAAGGTATTTCTTAAGTTGCTCCACTTCCTTCAAAATCATCTTCTGGTCGGGCTTTACCAAAATTCCTGGTGCTGCCTGCCCAAGGTTATCAATAACTCTTGCACCATCATAAACAGGATAATTCCCCAGATGAATAATGGTTGGAGCGTTTCCCAAAGCAACCAACTCCGCATCAGAGAAATGGTTCCAAAGCCGCCAAATGTTCCGGTCTATCGGTTCGTTGTGGTAATTAACCTTGTTGTAAAAATAACCATCAACCACACAACTCTTTAAATCATCCCGAAGGGCGTTTAAGCATAAGGCCTGGAATCCACCCTCGCCAATCCCATAAACGGCAGTGGAAAGTCCCGGATTTAGCTTTTTAAGAATTTGCAGTGCTGCAATCTGTTTGGAAATTTCCAACCCATTGATCTGGTGGCCCATCTCGTATGCCATCCGGTAGACAAATTCCCGCCTTGGAATATTCGTTTTTCTTCCCAGGGTTAAACTTTGGCCAAAGCCCTGTTTCCGATCCAAGGTTTCTGGAATAACAACCCTGCATCCTGCTTTTGCAAGATAGTCCGCCACAGGAAATAAAGCGCTTTTATCCAACCCCAACATGGATTCCGGCGAACATTCGGCATCTGGAATGACCAAATAATTCATGATGGCCGGTTTTTTTGGTTCTACGATCAGGCCTTCCGCCTCCAAAGAGTCAAACACTTGCCATTTGACCTCATGAACCGTGTAAAAGTCATTTTCGAAGTAAGGTTTGCTGTCCAGAAAAGATTTGGAAATTACAAAATCCCATTTTGTAATGTTGAAGTCCGCTACCCCAAGGCAGCTTTTCAGGAGGTCTGTTTGTTTTTGAGATAATGCGATTGAACTGTTTGCTTTTAAGAATTCCTCAAAGGAATTCCTCCTTGATTTTTCCACAGCCAGGATTTCTCTATTCAACCATTTGCCAATCCCACCAACCATTTCCTTGGCCAGGTCACCTTCAAAAACCAGTTCTTTTGTTCGGGCAAAATGTTCCTCGGCTTTTATTGTGGAAGCAAATGTCAGGCAAACCAAAATCAATAGCTGTACTCTCATGGAACGTTCCAGGCAGGGGTCGTTTATTCGGAACAACCAAGATCGTACATGAACTTGGTAGGGTATGCCATAATCTAGTGGGATGGATTGCGGGTTTTAAAAAACAAAAAAGCAAGCACTCTTTCAAGTGCTTGCTTTTCAAAGTTGTATCAAACCAGGCTCAGGAGTTTTTGGACTTTAAACGAAACGCGATAAGGCAGCTAAGTTTTTCTACCACTTCAAACAATGGTTCACCAATGGATTCAGCAAGTTCCTTGGAAGATTCGCATATGGCGCGGAACTCAATCACTTCCAAAGGCACATTCAACCTTTTGGCTTCTTCCTTTAGTCCTGGAGAACTCAGAACAATCAAAGCAGCGTGAACTGTAATTGCCGAGTCAGCGGTTTGGTAGCCTTGGTTGTTAAGCCATTCGCATTGTTGTTGAAGAATGCTGTCAAAGTTTGTTGAAAATGTTTCGTCATCCATGCGCCCGGCTTTGTAACTTTTTAGTTGTTTACTAAGCACCCTGGCAATTCTTGGTAGAACCAGTTCCAACATATTTTTGCTCATGTGATTTTCCTTTGGAGCATTCTGTGATCGACTGTTTGATTGTAAAGCCAATCCTTTTGTCTCCATACCAAAACTTTAGGAAAAAAAACGAATCATTCCAGAAATGTGTTAAAAGAATCCGATTGGAGCATTACTGAGGTTGAAAAAATCATCAACTTGTCAATCATTCACGAATTGAAAGTTTTCGATGTACCTTCCCAATTTTTTAAGTTAGTTTCTGGACATTGAATCTGATAATTTAGGTAATTCGTGCATTATTTACGGTTCTTTTTCGGAGAATTGAAATGTTGAATTTTCTCGTGGCTGGAATTGTTCTGGTGGGTGGAGCGGACCCGGAACCAAAAACTTACCCTCAGGCCAACGGTTGGAAAAAAACTGTCATTGACAAAGTTTTTCGTTCCGAAGGTGTCGCTGTTGCGGATGTGAACCGTGATGGGAAGATGGACATCATCAATGGCGAAGCTTGGTACGAGGCGCCAACCTGGAAGATGCACGAGTTCAGGAAGTTGGGGGATTATGGGGATGGCCTCAAAGGTTACAGTAATTCATTTGCCTGTTGGGCGGATGACATTAACGGCGATGGTTTTCCCGATGTGATTGTTATTGGATTTCCCGGTGCGCCCTGCCATTGGTATGAAAATCCCAAGGGGAAAGAGGGGCATTGGAAGCAGCATGAAATCTGGCATAGTGCGTGCAACGAAACCCCTCTCTATGTTGACCTTTTCGGAAAAGGTAAAAAAGTATTGCTGATGGGTTGGCAACCCCCAAAGCAGGAAAGAATGGGCCAGATGGCATTTTTTACCCCGGATGCTGATCCAACGAAAAAATGGATCATGAATCCAATCAGTGAACCAAGTGTCCAAGGGAAGGAAATTCCGGGTACCTTTAAGTATTCCCATGGCTTGGGAGTGGGGGATATCAATCGCGATGGAAGAATGGATGTGGTTTGCACAGGTGGTTGGTGGGAACAGCCTTTCAAATATGAAGGCAAGCCCTGGGTGTTTCATACGGCCCAAT
>JBEGQX010000305.1:0-7714 GCA_041180805.1 Planctomycetota bacterium | reverse complement strand
TAACCCCATGTGGATGCACTTGGATATTCATGCGGGCGGGCTGATAAACCGCAGGGCATTTCTGGGGGCCACTGCGCTTTCCATGGCGGGCTGGAAGGGTGAGGTTGTGGCGCAGGCACAGGCACTTCGCAAGAAGGGGCTTTCCTGCATTTTGCTGTTCATGACCGGTGGCCCCAGCCAGTTGGAAACTTTCGACCCCAAACCGGGAACCCCCACCGGTGGCCCCACGAAAAGCATCAATACCACAGTACCCGGAATAAAGATCGCGGATGGTTGGGAAAACACCGCCCGTGTGATGAAAGAAATTTCCATCATCCGGTCGATGACCAACAATGTGGCCGAGCACACCCGCGCCCAGTATCAGTTGCATACCGGCTATCTTCCAAGCGGTGGCGTGAAATACCCTACCTTTGGGTCAATCGTTGCCAGTGATTTTCCCATTCCCAGGGATGATCTTCCTTCGTTTGTCTCGATAGGAACTCCGGGAAACACGATAGGCTCCGGATTTTTGGGTATGAGCCAGGCACCCTTCGTGGTCAACGATGCCTCCAAGCTTCCCGCGAATGTTTCCAAGGCAAATCGGTTGGATGAGCAGAGATTCTCCGGCAGGCTTTCCTTGCTGGAAGATTTGGAGGGCCAGTATGCCAAAAAGGGAGCGAAGGCACGCGTCGAAGATCACAAGGCGATTTATGCAAACGCTGCCCGCCTGGTAAGAAGCCCAAATTTGAAGACTTTCGACATTTCCAGCGAAAGCAATGAGATGCAGGAGAAATATGGAAAGACTCCCTTTGGCCGAGGTTGCCTGCTGGCCCGCAGACTGGTGGAGAGTGGTGTGCCTTTTGTGGAGGTGGAATCCCGCGATTGGGATACCCACTTTGACCACTTCGAGAGAATCAAACCGTTGAACTCTGCCACGGATCGTGGCTTTGCGGCACTGGTGGAGGACCTTTCCCACCGGGGTATGTTGGAAAAAACCCTGGTTGTTCTGATGGGCGAGTTTGGAAGAACCCCGATTATCAATCCACGAACCGGGCGGGATCATTTTCCCAGGGCCTTTTCGATCGCAATTGCAGGGGCCGGAATCAAAAAAGGATTTGTTCTGGGTTCCACGAATGCAGGCGGAACCGAGGTGCGGGAAAGGCCTGTCTCGGTTCCGGATCTTTTCTGCACCCTGTGCAAAGCCTTGGAGATCAATCCGCGCAAGGAAAACGCAGGACCTCTGAACCGCCCCATCAAGATTGTCGATGGAGGCAAGCCAGTGGACGAGCTTTTCGCCTGAGAATCAGTCCGCCAGTGGCTTCACGCGAATGTTGCGGAACCAGGTTTTGCTTTCAGGATCATGTGCCTGGATGGCAAAGGTGCCATGGGTGAGAATGCGTTCCTCGCGCCCTTTCTTGCGTACAGGCTTTTCTTCCTCGGTGTAGTCCACAATTGTCTTGCCGTTGATCTTAAGGACAATCTGCTTGCCCTTGACGATGATGTGATATTCGTACCAGTTGTCATCCTTGACTGGGGAATCCATGACATCTTTCACATCCACCAGGCTGCCGGTCTTGCGGGGATCCTTTACAAAGGTGTTGTTGATCTGGGCCTCGTAGCCTTTTTTCACCCCACCTTTGCCCCGGTTTTCGGTGTGGAAAAAGATCCCAGAGTTGGCACCGGGGGCGGTTTTCACTTCGGCTTTGAATTCGAAGTTTTTGAAATCGTGGTTCTTTACCTCGCCGTTGTAAAACAAATGGGCCATGCCGCCCTGAAGGAATAGGGTGCCATCCTTCACTTGGAAGCATTCGGGTTTTTCGTTGGCTTCCCAACCCTTCAGGGTTTTACCATCAAAAAGTGGCACCCAACCTTTTTCATCTTCCAACGCGAATGCGGGAATGCAAATTGCAACACAGGGAATGACAAGGGCAAGCAAGCGAGCAAGTCTCATGTTGGGTTCCTTCTTGAAAGTTATCATCGATTCAACATTGATCCTAGGATAAGAGCCGCTTGCGGTATTTACCAGTTTCTTTTGGCAGCAGGTTCGTGCGAACAGCTTTTGAGGCGATTGAATAGCCAGTTATGCAGGCTTACGCGACAATTTCTTTCACCACCCTGCCATGCACATCTGTAAGTCGGAAATCCCTGCCACCATAGCGGTAGGTAAGCTTTTCATGGTTCAGGCCCATAAGGTGCAAAATGGTGGCATGAAGGTCGTGAATATGTACCTTGCCATCGATGGCTTCGTAGCCGTATTCATCGGTGGAACCATGGGCCATTCCACCCCGCACACCTCCCCCCGCAAGCCACATGGAATAACCTTTGTTATTATGACCACGGCCATCAGTAGTGGGGTCATCAGGTGTTCTGCCAAACTCGCCACCCCAAATGACCAATGTGTCTTCCAGCATTCCACGCTGGGCAAGATCTTCCAGCAGGCTTGCGACCGGCTTGTCGATGGTTGCGCAATTCCTGGTCATGCCACCTGTAAGAAAACCATGATGATCCCAATCGGTGTGTGTAACCTCGATGAAACGCACACCAGCCTCTGCAAATCGCCTTGCAAGAAGGCACTGCCTTCCAAAAGTATCCTCGGCGTTGTACCTGGCGATGGTGGATTTTGTCTCACCGGAAATATCCATCACTCCGGGTAGGGCTTCCTGCATGCGAAATGCTAGTTCATAAGATTCAATCACACCTTCTATCCTGCCTTCCTGGGTGTTGGCAAGCAGTTCACGGTTCATGGCCTGAAGAAGATCTAGCTGTTCACGCTGTGCGGCCCGATTAAGTCTGTTATTGATCAGATTCCCAACCATTGGATTTTTGACCGGCCGGTTCGCATCTCCCAGTAGGGTGGCGGAACAAGAGGCTGGCAAAAACGCACTGGAATAATATCTAAGGCCACCCAGGTTGGTCAGTGGGTTGATCGAAATGAATCCGGGCAGGTTTTGGTTTTCCGAACCCAGGCCATAAAGCATCCAGGATCCAATGGATGGGCGAATGAATTGGAAACTTCCCGTGTGCATTTGTTCCAAAGCCTGCGGGTGATTTTCATTGTCGGTGTGCATTCCACGCAGAACACAAAGCTTATCGGCATGTCTCGCCGTTTCGGGAAGAAGATCGACTATTTCCAAACCACTTTGACCATGCTTGCTGAACTTCCAGCGTGAGCCAAGCAGCTTGCTGTTCTTATTCCTTGCGGTTTTACCATGGTCGGCGAGCAACTTTGGCTTGGGATCAAAGGTTTCCATGTGGGATGGGCCCCCACGCATGCACAGGAAAATCACCCTTTTAGCCTTTGGGGAGAAATGCGGCTTTTTGACACCATGGGCGTTTTCGGAGTTGGGTTGGCTGGATGTTTCCTGAGCGGTGGAGCTTGCTGAAAGTCCTGCAAATGCAAGATAACCAAATCCGGAAGATACCTGCCTTAAAACCTGGCGCCGGGATAATTGTTGTAAGTTCATGGAGTTAATCCTGCGTGCCATTGGGTCACCTTACATATCGGAATTCAGCCGAGCCAAAAACAAGCTGGCAAAAGCTAGTCCATCTTTCCAGGCGAAGCTGATCCATGCTGGGTTGGGAATTCGCCTTGGGATTGGGGATTACTGATTCCGGCTTATTCAGATAAACCAGTGCTCTTTGAATTTCCGCAACGGTTGCATCGCGGGAAAATGCTCGCTTGTAGATTTTCGCCACCCTGCCAGAATCATCCAAACCGGGATCCTTCAGCATATTTTCAGAAAAAATCCTAGCCTGTGAAATCAACCAGGGATTATTCATGAAAAACAGGGCTTGCGCTGGCACCAGGCTTTCCTCTCTTTGTGCCGTGACCCTGTCAGGTGAGGCAAAATCGAACAACTGAAACATTTCAGGAAGAACACCACGAACCACGGGCAGGTATACGCTTCGATTTGGAAGTTGGATGTCAGGTGGCATAAAAAGGGGGCTGAAGTTTCGGTACTCATTTTCCCGATAAGGATTAAACTTTGCCAAAAAACCACGCTCTGGTTTCAAGGGGCTTTTATCCAGTGTGCCGGCAACCTGCATGATCGCATCCCTAAGCGCCTCGGCTTCGAGCCGATGGGGCTTTATTTGGGAAACTAAAACATTGTCCGGGTCGGTGAATTTTTCACCGGCTTTTTCGGATCTTTCAGAGATCAGGCTGCCGGACTGCAAGTAAGTTTTACTAAGTACAAGCTCCCTGATTAATTTCTTGGTCGACCATCCTTGTTCCATGAAATGCACAGCAAGATAATCAAGTAGTTCCGGATGGGATGGCTTGGAACCGTTGACACCAAAGTCATCCGGAGTGGTAACAAGGCCCCTGCCAAAAATATGCTGCCAGACCCGGTTGACATAAACTCTCGCGGTAAGCGGATTTTCCGGATCAATTAACCAGTTTGCCAGCTCAAGCCTGCCACTTTGGTTTGCAGGGATAGGGAATTTCTCTGTTATGGAAAAGACCTTTGGCATACCTCGGGGGACCAAATCCCCCAAAGTGAGTGTGTCACCCCTGATGTGTATTTTGCAATCCTCTGGTTTTTGACTTTCCCGAACAGCCATTGTCCAGGCAGGCATGGCTGGGGGATTATCCATGGCTGTTTGTAATTCGGCCTCATGCCGTTTAACTTTCACATCCCATTCCTTGATTTTTTCCTCCATGAGCTTGATTTCAGAACTTAGTTTGGAAGTATCCACACCCGGCTTTTGGATATCCAGTTTGGCAGCGGAAAGGGCACGCACCACACGGTATCTGTCAGAGCGAGCCGTATTTTGGGCGAGTGTTAATTCTTGCAGTTTTGCCATGTAGGCAAGTCCTTGGGGAGCAAGTTTTTCAGAATTAGGGCCTATTGCTTGAAGTTCGGTATGGGCAAAAGCCGTTGCCTTGATTCCCATGGTGGTGTAGCCATACAGCGGTTGTGTGCTACGGAAAATGCCTGCCAGGGAATAATAATCTGCCGTGGATATTGGATCGAATTTGTGGTTATGACAGCGCGCACATCCCATGGAAAGGCCAAGAATGGACCGGCCTATCAATTCAATTTGTTCGTCAATGACATCCATGCGAAAAACTTCTGGTTTGGATTCCTCGAATGCCTTGGAACCCATGGCTAGAAAGGCTGTGGCAACGGTCTTTTTATCTTTGTCCTCAGGGGAATTGTGCTGCAGAAGATCCCCGGCTATTTGTTCCCGTAGAAACTGGTTGTAAGGCAGGTCGGTGTTAATGGCTTGTATGACATAATCCCGGTAATGCCAGGCGTGGTAATTGAAAATATTTCGATCTCTTCCATTGCTGTCTGCGTATCTTGCCACATCAAGCCAGTGTCGGCCCCATTTCTCCCCAAAGTGCGTTGAAGCCAGAAGTGAATCCACAAGTTCAGGCAACGCATGCTGCGGTTTTTTGTGCAAGGATTGCAAAAAGCGATGAACTTCATCCTCCGTGGGTGGCAAACCATTAAGGGTAAAATACAGCCGGCGAACCAGCGTTAATGGATCAGCCTCGGGGCTCGGGGAAATTTGCTTCTCTCGAAGCTTTGCAAAAATAAACTGATCCACCGCATTGGAAGACCACGTGTCACCCTCCTTGGGAGGCAGTTTTTTTTCAGGCCTGATCAGTGACCAAAACTTACGACCCTCTTCAACGGACATACCCTGTTTTTTAACAGTGACAGTACCTTCTCGTGGATCAAAAGCCCCGTCTAATATCCATTTCTCAAAGTTGGCAATGACTTCCTGTGGGAGCTTTTGCTTCGGAGGCATTTCAAGGCCCGAGTATTTCATGGCGGCAAGTAGAATGCTTTCAGAAGGTTTGCCCGGTTTTATCGCAGGGCCATTTTCACCTCCCTTTAAAAGACCCTCTCGGCTATCCAAGAAAAGGCCGGCTTTAAGCTTTCCCTCGCTTGCAGCTTTTGCCGAATGGCATTCCTGGCAATGCGTTACGAGTATGGGTCTGATTTTGCTTTCAAAAAAAGCTAAATTTGGGTTTGCCTCTGCAACGCCTAAAGGCAAAACCAGCAGGCAGGTTGCAAGCAGAAATAAATTAACACTGTTGGATCGCATTCCAGATTTTTTAAAATTAAGAAACATGATGATGCCGGCTTTTATTATCTAATCTGAAAAATATGAAACAGCTCATCATCATACCTCAGGTAAGATATTTCGGACAAGAAATATAAGGATTTCCCCGCAGTTAAGGTCTCCTTGGCAAATGAAATTAGCATCAAAAAGCTTTTATGAATAAGTCCGTATGCCTTAAATTGATATGGGAAGATTTGAATTCAAAGCTATGCGAAGGCGTATATGACATTCTGGTTTGTTTTTATCTGTATTTCTGTGCTTTACCAACCAATGGGAGATTCCAGTATTTCCAGGAAGATTGGGCGGGAAGAGGCTGTTCTGACCACAACAAACAGGCTTGCAGGTGCCATTCATTCCTTTCGCTACCGGGGTATGGAATACATAGATAGTTTTGATCATGGCAGGCAGTTGCAGTCGGCGGCGAACTTTGATGATGGGAAACAATTCTTCCCAGAGGTGTTCAACCCCACCGAAGCTGGCTCCGAGGCGGATGGCAGGGGGCCGACCTCTTCCAGCAGGCTTTTGGATATCAAGGTCGGGGATGGCGAAATTCGCTCTTCCTGCCAGATGGCGTTCTGGCTTAAACCCGGTGGTAAATCCAACGGAAACCCCGCCTACAATTCCACCATCCTTTCCAAGCACATCTTGCACAAGCAAGTAAGGATTGGTTTTGAGGATATCGAGCAGGTTTTGGACTATCGTGTTACCTTTGTCATGCCCGGGGATGAACATCATAATTATGCACAGTTCGAAGTACTGACAGGCTATATGCCTTGGAACTTCCAGAATTTCCTTAGATGGGAGCCGGATCTTAAGAAACTTGTGCCTTTGGAAAAGATTCAGGGTGAGCAGCGTTACCCGGTAGTGCTTGCCACAGGTGATGGCAAACATGCCATGGGAATTTATGCACCGGCAAAATTCCGTGGTGATTGTAATGGTCCGGGTTATGGGAGGTTTGTCTTCCCCAACGATAAGGTTGTGAAATGGAATGCGGTGTTTCGGATTCGTAACGAAAAGGGTGTGCCGGCGAAGGAATATGGTTTTCGAATGTTTGTGCCTTTTGGAACCGTGGCAGAGGTGGAAAAAACCCTCGCAACACTGATGGATCGCATGGAAAGGTGAACCCCGTCATGAAATTAAATAGGTGTGGCACATTAGTATTTGCCTGGCTGTTGGCTGGCATTACTGCTTTTGCTGCGGAAGATACATTTCTTCAGGAATATGCCAGGACGCGTGGTTTTAGCCATGGCAGGCCAGTGAAGGCAAAGGTGCTTCCGGGTGGGGATAAAGTCCTTTTCCTTCGGGGTGGTCCGCGCGATGCGAAATATGCTTTGTTTGAATACGATGCCGATTCCGGGCAAACCAGGGAGTTGCTTAATAGCGCCATGTTGCTCAAAGGTGGGGAAGAAAAGCTTTCCGCCGAGGAAAAAGCCCGGCGGGAAAGACAGCGCCAAACAGGCGCGGGTTTCACCCAGTACCACCTCGACCCCAAGGCGCAGAATATTCTTCTTGGCCTTTCCGGAAAGCTTTATCTGGTTCGCCTGAAGGATCTTCAGGTTCGAATGTTGAATACCGGCAAGGGCACCATTACAGATCCCAAGTTTTCTCCCGATGGAAAAAAGATTGCCTATGTGCTGAACCATGATATCGCGGTATA
>JBEGQX010000304.1:0-3904 GCA_041180805.1 Planctomycetota bacterium | reverse complement strand
GTAAAAGTATTTCTGGCAAACCATCCCAATCTTCCCAACTGGGCCATACCTATCGCGGAAATCGCCTTCCGTTTGGAAGGGGACTTCGGTTCCTACAGCGGCCTGTGGTTACTTACCGCGGTGCTTTGGGGATGGATCGCCTTGGATAAAAAATCCCTTCGCCTGGGGTTCAGCGCATGCCTGGCCTTGCTGGCGGCTTTTTGGTCTCTTTGGCAGGCCTTTGGACTCGGGTTCCTGATTCACCCCCAACTCTGGTTGATTCCACCCGCCATGGGACTGCTTTCATTGGAAATCTACCTGCGTGGAAAGGTTCCCGCCAGAATTCTTCTGACCCTGCGTTATGCCGGCCTAGCAACTCTTTACGCCTCTTCCACCACCGAACTTCTCATGCGTGGCATTGCTGCTTCCATCTGGCTGCCCATTGCGCTGGCATTCTGGAGCGTAATGGGTGTTCTAGCAGGCATGATGTTTCGCACCCGGGCTTTCCTATATTTCGGCCTGGTGTTTCTGGTTCTGGATATCGCCCTGATGATCTGGCATGCGGCTGTGGATCTTCAGCAAACCTGGATCTGGTGGGCTTCCGTTGTGATTCTGGGTGGCATCATCCTTGCCATGTTCACCCTGTTTGAAAAACGCAGACAGGATATCCGCAACTGGCTCGACCGCCTGCACAAGTGGGAATAACAGCGGCCCAGCCCACGCAACAGTCATTTCGCCAGCGTGAAGCTCTATGGCCTAAAAATGGCCATGAAGGTTATCATCTGCCTGTGGTTTTTCATGGATGAAGGGCAAGGCAAGATGCAAGTTTCGATACTTTTGATGGGTTTTGTTGGAAGCATGATTGGGCAAATGACTGCCGCCCAGGAAGAGGCATTTGCCAATTACCGTGCCATTCCCCTGAGCAAAAAGCTTTCCAGCCCGCAGGACACTGTGCAAACGCTTTGTTTCTCTGCAGATTGCTATCATTTAAAACCGGAAATCATCAATGAGGCGATAGCCTGCCTGGAGCTAGACCGGGAAACCATCAACTATCGGGCCGCAAGCCTGTTGGCGATGGAATTGCAGGAAGTGATCGATGAAATTTCGCCGCAACTTACCGGCCTGAATATTCTGCCGGGCCAATCCCAGGTTAGCATGTACGAGGGAGAAGGCATCAAGATATCGCTGCGAAAAGGCACGGATGGAATGTGGCGATTCGACCGTGAAACAGTTTCCAAAATACCCCACCTAAGGAAAATTTCGTCAGAGAAGGAAAAAGGTCGCAAAAAGATGGCCGACATGCTCCGTCAGGGCATGGAAGACCCCACTGAAACCATGGTTCATTTCATGAACAAGGCCGTCCGCGGAGATTTCCAGACAGCGGCAAACCACCTGGATCTTTCAGAAATACCAGCGGACCAGCGCATGGTGCAGGGTCCCTATCTAGCCTGGAAACTCGCTGCAACCATCCAGCGCAAGGGTTACCTGTATGCCCAGGTTGTACCCAGCGAACCGGATGGCCCGCGTTACAACTGGAGTGCCGACAACGGGGGACGCATCAGCGTAAGTAGGGTTTATCAGCCGGGCTCCAGGGATCTTTGGCAGTTTGAAAAGGAGACTATCCGAAACATAGGCGCCATGTATGAGGCGGTCAAAAACGATTCGGTGGACATACGGTACAAAATCCTGGGCAGGCTGGTGGCCGATGTGCCCGGGCCCGGGAACCCGTTTGAAGGCCAGAAGACGAGCATGCCGGTGCAAGTTCCACCGGAGCTATCCTCCCCCAGAAATTTCCTGAAAGGGTTTTTCCTGGCGTGCATGATGGCAGACATGGATGCCACGCACCTTCAGGGTGTGAACAAGTTCATGGACCTGTCAACCATTGCCCCGGAAGACAGGGAACTTCTTGGCCCGAAGCGTGCCGAAATGATCGAGGCGGTAATTCGCAAGATCGAGCCGGATTCAGACAGCCTTCCAGATTTTTGGGGGGCACCCCACCAGACATTGCACCGGGTGGACCCCTTCACCATCAACATCGTTCGCCAAAAGGATGGTTGCTGGCGCTTCAGTGCCGACACCGTGGCCCGGGCACCGGATATGTTTCACAGTCTTGCCCCGCAGGAGCAGGGCAAAACCATGGAAATTCACAAGTTCAACAATCCCCGCAATGCAATGTTCAGCTTCCTGGCATACATCAACCAGTACCGCAACGAAGAGGCCGCCCGGGCGCTGGATCTCTCCGGCTTGCCCATAGCCGCCAGGGAGGATGTTGGACCGGTTCTGGCATTCAAGCTGAAATTCATCCTCGACCGGATCGGAAGGTTTTTGCTGCAGGAAATACCATCTGATGAAAAACTTCCCATGTACGAGGCCTACCGGGGAAGCTACGGAACCATCACCATGGTTCCGGTCCGCGATGAAAAAGGGGAAACCACCTGGAAGTTCAATCCCAATACGGTAATGCAGATTGAACGCATCTTTGAAAAGGTGATGGATTTGCCACCCAGGCAAGTTTACGAAACAATCAAGGTGATCCGCGTTCATCCGGACCCGATCAACGAACCGGGCATCTGGCTGAGGCAGCATTTCCATTCGAAATCCCCCAGGGTATTTTTGGGAGTTACCGATTATCAATGGATCATCATCCTGGGAATTTTGCTGATGTGCCTTTCGGTATCGCTAATGGTATCGATAACTCTGCGTCATTTTTTCCTGTGGACTTTGGGCAAAAAGAACCTGCCGGATTTCGAGAAAAAGGTACGCAGAAACCTGAGGGCCGCCCGGTTCCTTACCTTTGTGGTTCTGCTGTATCTTTTGCTGCCTTTGGTGGACATGCCCGTGCAGTATGCCGGCCCTGTTCTCATCATCCAGAAAATTCTCTTCACGGTTGCCATCACCTGGTTTGGCCTGCAAACCGTGGACAAACTAAGCATCTTCTACGAGGCTTCCAGGAAAATGGACAAATACCGTGGGCTTAGCAATATTCTTGTGCCATTCTTCAACAAGGCGGCCAAGGCGATGGTGCTGTTGGTGGCGGTTTCCATTCTGGTAAAGAACTTTGGCGAAAGTGAAACCCTTGGCCGCTATCTGGCCGGACTTGGCATCGTGGGTCTGGGGGTATCGCTGGCAGCCCAAGATTCCCTGAAGAACCTTTTCGGAACATTGCTGCTGATCGGGGACCGCACTTTCCGCGTGGGCGACCGACTATTGTTTGGCGACAAGGAGGGAATTGTCGAGGAAGTTGGCTTTCGCTCGACCAAGCTGCGCACCCCGGAGGATTCCATCCTGATTCTTCCCAACGGATCTTTGGCCAACGGAATCATCGACAATTATGGATTGAGAAAGCTTAGGCGCATTCGCCTTCTGTTTGGTCTGGATCTTCTCACACCAGTGGAAAAAATCCACATCCTACAGGAAAAGGTAACCTCGTTCGTCAACAACATTCCATCAGTGGAGCCGGGCCGAAACAGCGTGATGTTCCTGAAAGTGGGAGAGCTGGGCCTGGAGTTCGAGATTATTGGCTACGCGCATGTACACGACAATGATGCCGAGCGGGCGCTGAAGGAATCCATTCTGGAGGCTACCCTGCGCTTGTGCAAGGAACTTGAGATCAAGCCAACCAACTTGAAAAAATAAAAGCCGGGGATGTTGCCCCCGGCTTGGGTGTTGGAATTGGTAAATTCCTAGTCGCGCAGTTTGATGGAGACATACTTGGTTTCCAGGTAGCCTTCCATGCCTTCGTGGGCAAGTTCCCTGCCCAGGCCGCTTTCCTTCATGCCACCAAAAGGGCATTGTGGTGTGGCGGGCACAGGGTCGTTCACCCCGATGATGCCAGCTTCCAGTCCCTCGGCCATTTTCAGTGATACCGTAAGGTCGTTGGTAAAGACATATGCGGCCAGACCGTAAGGCGTGTTGTTAGCAGCGG
>JBEGQX010000303.1:0-5834 GCA_041180805.1 Planctomycetota bacterium | reverse complement strand
TCCCACACGAATATTTTGCAGCCACCCACGAGATAAAAGGCAAATAAAGACTGTCAACCCGGTTTTCAATCGGGTTGCACAATGTTACAAACCTAAAAATCCCTACTTTAGAACCTGTATTAAATATGAATAGCTTTTTTATTGACGGCCATGGCAGCTTCGCGAAACGCTTCCGAAAGGGAAGGGTGTGCGTGGCACGTTCTGGCAATATCCTCGACTCCGGATTGCGTTTCCATCCAAGCTACCGCCTCTGCAATCATGTCGGAAGCTCTGGGCCCAAAAATATGAACTCCCAATAATCTGCCCGACTTTTCGCTGGATAGAATTTTTACCGTTCCCTCGGATTCCCCCATAGTCCTTGCGCGACTATTTGCCATAAAAGGAAACTTCCCAACTTTGTATGCAATGGAATCTTTCTTTAATTGCTCTTCAGTCTGACCAACGCTGGCAAGCTCAGGCCAAGTATATATGACGCTAGGAATTAGGTCATAATGGGCTTTTGTTGGAATACCAGCAATGTTTTCGGCAGCGCAAACGCCGTCTTCCTCTGCCTTATGGGCTAGCATCGGACCTGATACCAAATCACCTATGGCAAAAATATTTCGAACATTAGTCCTTAAATTGGCATCCACTGATATTTGACCTGTTTTAGCATCAAATTTCACACCAACGCTTTCAAGTCCAACATCACGGCTGTTTGGCCGCCTGCCAACGCAAACCAATGCCTTATCTGCCTTGAATTCCAAATCTTTGCCTTCTTTTTGTGCTGTAATTACGAAGCCATTTCCATCTTTGCGTCCACCGGTAACCCGAGTATTAAAGTGGAATTCCAAACCCTGCTTTTGCAGGCTTCTTTGAAGCAGCCCGGCCATTTCCTGGTCACTTATGGGAAGAGCATTTGGCAGAAATTCCAGAACCTGAACTTTACTTCCAAGCCTGGACCAAACAGACCCCATTTCCAAACCAATATACCCGGCGCCAATCACAATCAAATCTTTGGGAACTTCCTGTAGGCAAAGAGCTTCATTGGACGTGATCACAAAACGCCCGTCGACATTTAAGCAGGGAAGGGTGGATACTTCACTTCCCATGGCAAGAATAATATTGCCGGCCGTAACATCTTCCTTGTTGCCATCTGATTTTGTCACTTGGATGGAATTGTTACCCACCAGCCGTGCTGAACCGTGCACATGTTGAATCCCATTTTTCTTAAAGAGTGACTTAATACCATCGGCAAGACTCTTGATGATTTTATCTTTCCTTGAAATCATCTGCGGAACATCCATCACTGGAGGGGTGACCTGAATTCCATGAGAAGCCATGCCCTTGGATGCAATCGCAAATAACTCGCTGGATTCCAGAAGTGCCTTGCTGGGAATACAGCCCACATTAAGGCATGTGCCGCCCAGATTTTCCCTTTTTTCAATGCAAACAACCTTTAGCCCAAGCTGTGCCGCCCTTATAGCAGCAACATAGCCGCCCGGGCCGCCACCAATAACTGCAACATCAAATTGGTTACCAGCCATCAAATTCTCCAGATTAATGCCGAATTAAAGCTTATATAGCCAGGAATATTCTTTCAGGGTTTTCCAGACACTCTTTCACTCGCACTAGAAAACTTACAGCTTCCCGACCATCAATAATCCTGTGATCGTAAGAAAGGGCAAGATACATCATTGGCCTGATTACAATCTGATCATTAACCACCACCGCTCGCTTTTGGATGGAATGCATCCCAAGAATACCACTTTGCGGGGGATTAAGTATTGGCGTGGAAAGCATAGAGCCAAAAATGCCGCCATTAGTAATTGTAAATGTGCCACCCTGCAAATCAGTTACGGCAATCTTGTTGTCGCGGGCTTTTGTTGCCAGTTCAACAATGCGTTTTTCAATTTCAGCAAAAGTCATGGAATCTGCATCACGCAACACAGGCACCATCAAACCTTTTTCAGTGCTAACTGCCACACCAATGTCATAGAAATGTTGAAAAACAATTTCATTTCCATCAATTCTGGCATTAACTGCAGGAAATGCCTTAAGGGCCTCAATGACGGCTTTCACAAAAAAGCTCATAAAGCCAAGGCCAACCCCATGTCTCTTTGTAAATGAATCCTTATATTTCGCCCTTAGATCCATAACCGCGGTCATATCCGCTTCATTGAAAGTAGTAAGAATGGCTGCATTTTGTTGGGCCTGCAATAAACGCTCGGCGATTCTTTGCCTGATTGGGGTCATCCGCTGGCGCGTTTCCCTGGTAATGTCTTTTCGAATTTCTTTGGTAACGACAGAAGAACCCACAGAGGTTGAGACCTGATTTTGAACATGTGCCACAACATCTTCATTCAAAATTCGGCCACCTTTGCCGGAACCTTTAACAAGGGCCAAATCAACCCCTTTGGTTTCCGCCAAATGTCTGGCTGAAGGATTGGAAGGCGCTGCGGAGGACTGATTTTTTTCCTCTTTCTTTTCACTGGCAACAGCAGCAACCTTTTCGGCAGGTGCAGATTCCGCAGGAACTTTTGATCCATCCACCGAGCCAACCACTGCCCCAATATTTACTTTGTCACCTTCTTTAACCAAAGTGGAAAGCACCCCGGTTTGAGGGGCGACCACCTCAGTGGTTGCCTTTTCAGTTTCCACCTCAAAAAGTGGCTCATTGACTTTGACCAACTCACCATTTTTTTTAAACCACCTGGAAAGAACTCCCTCAGTGATGGATTCCCCTACAGACGGAACTTTAATCTCGGTAATCATGGGATTTTCTTTCAATGTTAACTGTTTAATGGTTTAAGGTTGCCTTGCTTGAAGCTGGCGATATTCCGGCAGAAGGGTCTTTGGAAGCAAAAACTCCCTTCGCTTTCGCAAAGAAAGGCAAAACCTTTTCAAAGGCAGCCTCAACAATTTGTTTTTGCTCGCTCTCATGAATTTTCTTGGACCCAACTGCGGGACTTGCGCTTTCATCACGCCCCACATATTCCAGGATACACCCAAGAGCCCTAACCCTGGGTTCAACAAAAAACCAAGCCCCCATGTTATGGGATTCCTCTTGTACCCAAACAAAATCAGTCGCTGCGCTGTATTTATCGAGGACCTTTTTAAGCTGGGATTCAGGGAACGGATAGATCTGCTCCAAGCGGATTAAAGCAGTCGAGTAGGATTCCAACTTGGAGCGTTGTTCCCAAAGGTCGTAATAAACTTTACCAGAACAAAGAATAACACGTTTTACCCTTGTTGGATCCACATGCTGGTCATCCAAAACTTCAAGAAAACCTCCGGTGGAGAAATCTTCAACTGGACTCACCGCCAGTTTGTGACGCAAAAGGCTTTTCGGGGTCATAACCACCAAAGGCTTTCGAAATTCCCTATGCAACTGTCTTCGCAGCAAATGAAAATATTGTGAAGGCGTTGTGGGATAGACCACCTGCAAGTTATTTTCAGCGCACAACTGAAGAAATCTTTCAAGCCTCGCGCTGGAATGCTCTGGGCCTTGTCCTTCGTAACCATGGGGCAGTAGCATCACCAAGCCACTTTCCCTGCGCCATTTGGATTCGCTTGAGCAAATGAATTGATCTATTAAAACCTGTGCACCATTACCAAAATCTCCGAATTGAGCTTCCCAAAGGACCAAAGCCGATGGCGTATCAAGTGAATAGCCATATTCAAAACCAAGAACCGCGGCCTCTGAAAGCATACTGTCATAAACTTCATATTCCGCCTGATTACTTGCAAGCGCATTCAGCGGGGTAAAAGATTTACCATGCGACATATCGTAAATGACCGAATGCCTTTGGCTAAACGTCCCCCTTCTGCAATCCTGGCCACTAAGTCGAACTTTGTGACCTTCGGTTACAAGAGACCCAAACGCCAGAAGTTCGGCAGTGGGCCAATCCACAGGCTTCTTTTCAGAAACAGCCTGCAACCTAGTTCGATTTAACGCAACAATTTTCGGATGAGCCTGAAAGCCCTCAGGCACCTGGAATAACTTCCTTAAGATATCCTCGACTTTTTCTGAAGGAATCGCTGTCTTCACAAAGGCATGGCTGTAATTCGAAGTAAGGTTTTTCCAAGCATCCTGAAAACTGGACATGCGCTGGTAAGTAACCGGACAATTACGCATTGCATCCAACGACGATTGCAGCCTGGCTTCAAAGGCGAAAATCATTTGATCGACTTCTGCCTGAGCCAAAACACCCTCCCCAACAAGCTTTTGGCCATATTTCAAAGCTGGTGAAAGCCTGGCCCGAATATTTTGATACATCAAGGGCTGGGTGAAAGATGGTTCATCACCCTCATTGTGACCATGTCGCCTGAAACAAACCAGATCCACAACCACATCGCGCCCAAATCGCTGTCTGTATTCCACTGAAAGCTTTGCCAGCCAAACAACCGCTTCAGGATCATCCCCATTCACATGGAATATTGGCGCCAAAATTATCTTCGCAACATCTGTGCAATAAAGAGAAGACCTGGAATCAGAGGGTTTGGTTGTAAACCCAACCTGATTATTAATAATCACGTGGATGGTTCCACCCGTCGTGTAACCTTCCAAACCAGCAAGAGACAGCGTTTCCGGCACAATTCCTTGCCCGGCAAAAGCAGCATCCCCATGAATAAGAAATGGCAAGCACTTCTTGCGTTCTTCGTCGTTGACACGATCCTGTTTTGCCCGAACACGCCCTTCAACAACAGGGTTCACAAACTCCAAATGGCTTGGATTTGGCGTTAATGACAGATGAACCATTCGCCCATTGGAATTCACCCTGTCAACAGAATAGCCAAGGTGATATTTCACATCGCCATCACCATCAATATTGCCACCTTTGTAATTCTCCTCGAATTCCGCAAATATTTCCGAACATGGCTTTTGCAGGACATTTGCCAAAACATTCAGGCGCCCGCGGTGAGCCATGCCTACCACCATCTGGCTTCCATCCAAATCTGCATAAAAATCGACAACTTTTTCCATAAACGGAATGAGGGCATCCCCACCTTCCAGGGAGAACCTCTTTTGCCCAACAAATTTTTGATGTAGAAACTTTTCAAAAAGGTCAGCTTTCAGCAACTGTTCTAAAATCAGCTTTTTCTCGGCGCTCGAAGCAGCGCCCCGGTTTTGCTCGATTTGGGAAATCAACCAATCCCTAGCTTCCCCATCGTGCAAATGAGAAATCTCAACACCAATACTTTTGCAATAAATATTTTCAAGAGTAACGATAAGTTCTTTGATGGTTCCGGAAGGACCCGGCACAAAACCTGTTATTTCATAAGTTTTATCAAGGTTTTCATTAGACTGACTTGTTAACGTAGCACCTAATACGCAATGGGATTGCGTTTGAATCCCCAACGGGTCCAAATCTGCTTTCAAATGCCCCATGCTCCTGTAGGCATTAATCAATTTTTCCGCTAAACCGTGGTAAGTTTTCGATTCGATTTGCTCCGAGGGTATTTGACCAGATTGACTTTGCTGCAATCCGATCTCAAAACCCTCAAAGAACACTCTCCAGGTAGAATCAACGCTATTCGGGTCACTTCGCCAAGACAAATACAATGATTCAATGGCTTCAAGATTTGGCCTAAAACCGACGGTTCCAGTAGTCATAACCAAAAACCTTTCAAACTCATGTCATGGCTGATTAAATAATAATTATTCTACCCCAAAATCAGCCGAAACATCAAAAACAATATAAGTTTACAACTTTTTCTCCAAGCATATTCCCAATCAGATAGCACCTCATAATGCATTTCGGCGAATTGGTAAAGAGATACTAAAAACAGCCCCGGCACCAATATCAGAAGCAACATCAATCCTACCCTGATGTTCTTTCACAATTTTCTGG
>JBEGQX010000302.1:0-23610 GCA_041180805.1 Planctomycetota bacterium | reverse complement strand
GATAATCAGGTCTTCCAAGGTCTTGGTGGAATTTCCAAATTTCGTTAGGGTGAAGTTGATGGTTCCGAAATTTCCCTCGGTGGTGCTGGAGGGGTACATTTTGATTTCGCGGTTTCCATCCGTTCCTGTTGTACCATCATTTTTGAAATTGTCGGTGATTTGCATGGATTCCGTCTGGCCGTTGTAGTTGGTGTAATTGACCGTTCCTGTGCCTGTGGAATTGTAAAGGGCGTTCCATTGAGCTTGTTCCACAGTAAATGGCAAAATTCCCCCGTAATATTGGGCCAGATCCGCACCTTCCATCATGGAGAAATTGCCTCTGAACTTGGGGGTGCCCACTTGGAATGCCGCAGTTGCCGTGGCGGTTATCTCCACGGATTGCAAACCGACCATTTTGCCGAAAATTAGGGTCAACTTTCCCCCATAGTGAACATCGTCCCTTTTCACGGTAACACGCACTGTGTTGTAAGGTCGGGCTGGCCAGCCACTGGTTTCAATCACATCCGAAGCCATGCTGACAGGGTTTGCCATGAAGCCAATTTCGATGTCTGCTAGCTGAATTTCCACGGTGTTGCCCGCAATTTTATTGTTGTTTGCGAAGGCAATCACTTCTTGCTTTGCAAGGCTTAGATGAGCGGAAGTTTGAACAGGAATAAATCGGTTGTTTGCGCCCTTGACCATGGAGGCGTTTTGCAACAGGTTCATCAGCTTGCTCATGCCCGCCAGGGCAGCGGCATCCGCGGTTGTTTGCGCCTCTGTCTTTGCCATCAGGATGTATCCAATATCCAAGGCGAAGGCGACCATGCCCAAAAGAAATACCATCAAAATGGCTGCCAGGGGTGCAATTGCACCCCTTCTCTTTTTAGAATTGTGAAACATGGCGTACCCTCCCTTAAAAGGCTGGAATACCTTAACTATCTTCTTTGCGCATGACCACGCTGGTGCTCAAGCTTTGACCACTACCTGTAAGAAAACCAATGAAATTGGCAGGCAGCCAACTGATGTTATTCACCGGAATGCTTAAAACCACCTTGATGGAATCCCCCGCCACCGCCGATGTCACATTCGTGGTGCTGGAATTGTTCACATAAAAGGTTTTTGTATGGCCACTAAGGCCTGCGTTGGTCATGTAGCTTTCAATGGTATTGTTCACAATGGTTTGGGTAGCGCCGGGCAAAATGGCTTTTCTGGCCCCTTCACGCGCACCATTGTTGATGATCTGAACCACCATGAAAATTCTTGCAAACTCAATAATGCCAAGGATTAACAGAAACAACAATGGAGCCACTATCGCGAATTCCACCGCTGCGGCACCCTTGCGTTCCCTTGGTTTTCCAGCAAATCTAAATGGGTGAAACATGGTACGAACCTCTTTGGGTCTATCCAAACCTATTGAAAGCTAGGTTTTTTATTGCAGCTTGTCAAACCAGCCACCATGGTTGGATGACTATTTTTCATCAGAATGCACCCAAATCGTATGGGTGCTGCCCTTTTGGATTGCCTTCCATGAGGGGTTTTTAGCCAGCACTTCGCTTAGCCTTTTGCTTTGGGGAATAAATACGATGTGAATGTTCCTCTTTTGCAACTCCGCGAGAAGACCTTCGGGTTGGTTCAATTCCAAATCTAACATCTGTTTTTGCCAATTACCGTGGGTATCACCATCGCGAAAGGCATGGATCTCGCAGCGATCATCTTGAAAGGCTTTCAGGTTGCGGGCAAAGAAAATCAAAAAACCACCATCGTTCAATCCGTTGTAAACAGGCGCGCCATGGCCATGGGTTCGCTCCAGACCCTGCAAGGCTTCCACCATATCCAGTGGTAGCTTCTGGGGAGCGTGTACCTGAAGCTTTTGGGCAGAGGCCAGACAAAAAACACCAGCCACAAAAAGTACCACACCGCCAAGAATGCTATTGGAAATCGCCATAGGGTTTCGAATGACCCAATCCTCGCGCACTTTATTGGCCTGAACGGCCTGAAGCCAAGCTTCCTCGAAGAAGGGTGTTGCCGAACTAATTGCCATGGGGGCGTTTCTAGCCCGTTTAAAGGTCATCACCAGCCAGCTTGCGAATATCGCCAGGCTTGCGAGGCATTTTTTACGCTCTCGCGAAAGCAGCATGAAAAGCACCAGTACCAAAGTCACCACATACAGGGTGATCATGTAAAAATCTGTCAGTTGGGGAGGTTGGTGTTCCAAAATATAGCTTGATAAATCCAGCTTGAACCAAATGCTGAACCATTCTTGGTAAAGTCCAAAGCCAAAGGGGGATACCAAAGGCGCCAACACCCAACCGAGCATACCAAATGCAAAAAGCCACCATTGGTTTCGCTCTGCGAGGGGGCCGGTTCCAAAGCATGCCTGCACCGTCCAAACAGTCCCTGCTACGCCAAGCATGGCCAGGCCGCCCAAGTATCCACCATGGCAGTTGGCCCACAAAACCGCCAGGAACAGCAGCCAAATCATGCGAGAAACTCTTGAGCGCCCTCTTTCAATGTCCGCAATGGTAAAAGCAAGTATGGTTGTGCTTAAAAAAGTAACCAGAAGAGGGCGGGCATGAATCTGAATGGCACCCACCTTTAGCACTACCAATGCCAAAAACCAAACCAAAATAGGGTGCATGCCTGCCAAAAACCAGCGGCGCACAGGAATGGAAACCCAGGTTGCAATCAGAAGCGAGGCAAGGGTTGTTACGCCCGCAAAGCCGGCTGTTTGATAGGCTACCGCCATCACGATTTCTGCCAGCCATTGAGTTGGTACCCAGGGCATTCCAGACTGGGAAAAGGGATCATGCCTTAATACACGCAGATGATCTAGCATCCACTCCCCGGCACGAATATGCCAATATACCCCGGGGTCACCCAACAATCCCGACGGGTTGATCATCGCAAAGAAAAGAAAAACCGCCAGGAAGATTCCCGGCCAAGCCCCGATCAGGATTTTGAAAACTTGCATCATTTGGGAAGGGACCTGATCCATTCCCGAATCATCTCCACGGCTTCCTGGTCGATACGGTTTCGGCCTATCTGCGGCATCTGTCCCTGACCCACGATATTGATCCTTTTTAACAGCACCGATCGATCCGGTTCACCCGGCGCAACCAGCAGGGCATCAGGTAGATCCAGAGTGTGATGGTTGGGTTTCTCATTAATGATCTTTACCTTGTCGCTTTTGGCAAGAAACTCAAGGTTCATCTGGGCGTTTCCACCACCGGCCTCGACATGACAACTGGAACAATTCGAGTGCATAAACGACCGGGCACGATCGTTGAGGTCCATGGTTTTGTCATAGGGGTTTACCAGATGCCTTCGCTTTTGTGGGTTCTCATAAAACATTTTGTTGGAAGCAGGCACCTTGCGCTGTTCGGAAGTGTTCATCACGCCGTTCACAAAGGAATCCAGTTCACTGTCCTTCAGGCCATCGGTCTTGGCCCGGGCTCTCACGGCATCTTTGAACTCATTGCCTGAGTTAATCTTCAGCACGCCCAAAGCCTCCAGACATTCCAACTGGTTTTGCCTGCCGGCGGGGTAATCATGCTGCTTGTTCATCTGCAATTCGCAAAGGCCAAGCACGAAGTTGGCTGCGCGGGTATGGCACACCATGCATTCGGCCCTGCTGGGGTAGCGCCAAACCTGCTTGCGGGTGGAACCATCCTTATTACGAACCTCGAATTCCTTGTCAGCTCCCTCTTTTTCCACCAGATGCGCTTCGGTTTGTTCCTTGTTCCACAGGTAGGAGTAGCCGGCCCATTCGTTGTTGGCGCGAACCATCAGGCGGGTTTCAATCCAACGCTGATCCGATGATTTGGCTTCATCCTCTGGAAGTGAGAACGATTTAACGATCACCGTGCCGTTGGGGAAATTCCAACCCCGGGAAGTGGTGTAATCGATGGTGGCGGGATTTCCCTTGTCATCGGTTCCGGGCAGGGAGATAAAACGAAACTTGTTCGCGCCATCGGACCAGAAAGGTGCATTTACGGTGTAGGGAATCAACTCCGGCCTGGTGACATGCCCTTTCACCGAGGCAAAGAGTCCGGTATCTGACAACTTTTTGGGGAAGGGCGAAAGACCTTCCGGTGCCTGGTAGGGAACAAACCTGTTGATGGTTCCCCCATGGTCCACCACAAAAAGATCACCCTGTTCATTCTGAATGAAACAGACAATCTGGTGGATGGTGTCGGCGATTTCCCTGGGGGCGCTTACCTTGCCAGCCTGATGCCTGACCGCCCAGACTTTGCCTGTGGAGTAATCACCATAAATATAGTGGCCTGTAAGCTCCGGGTGTTTTGAGCCATGGTAGACAATTCCACCTGTCAGGGAGCGGGCTTCCGAATGATGATGCTCGGCGGCGGGTTTGCTGAAAGGGGTGGGCCCCGCCTTGCGATTGGCATAAAACGGATGCGAACCTTCCATCACACTCCAGCCAAAGTTGTCACCCTTTTTCACAAGATAAACCTGCTCCCAAAGATCCTGCCCGTTATTACCAACCCAGATGTCTCCGGTCTTTGCGTCGCAATGCATGCGCCATGGATTGCGAAGCCCATAAGCCCAGGTTTCCCAGGTTACATCCTTTTGGCCGAAGAATGGGTTATCCTTGGGAATGGAGTAATTTTTGCCTTCCTCCGGGTGATCCACATCAATGCGAAGCACCTTGCCCAATGGTCGGGAAAGGTCCTGCCCTGAAAGCCAGGTATCCGAATCGGATGTTCCATCCCCCGTGGTGACATAAAGCATGGAATCTTTGCCAAAGGCAACCGCGGATCCATTGTGCCCATCGGAAAGCCATTCGATCACCACCAGCCTGGAATCCACATTCAGGTTGTGGGGTGCCTTGGTTTCCATGGTGTAACGCACCACGCGGGAGTACTTCTTGCCATCGGCGTTGGCGCCATTGCAACCCACATACAGGTAGCCGTTCTCCAAGAATTTTGGATGAAAGGTTATGTCATAGATGCTGTCCTTGGTTTCCAGCAATTTCTGGGTCAATTCCACCTCGGCTTTTGCCTCGAACCTTATGATGCTGCAAGGTTGGTAGGGTTTCTCTTGCACGCTGGCCAGCAAAAGGTTTGTTCCGGGTTGAAAGACCACACTTACCGGTTGCTTAAGGGATAACTTTGGAAACGCATTCACAGTCTTGAAAGGGGCGGGCGGTTCGGGGGTGGCTTGGAATACCTTTTGATTTTGGGGTAGCCGTGTGCCGGATTTCCATGCTGCCTGTGGCCCTTCGAAAAGAAGATCCTCATAGTCCTGCACCAGATGAAAATCCGGGGTGGACTTGGAAGCCAGGGGCGCCGAGGTGGAAAGCTCGGGTTCCTTGTTCTTAATATTGTAGTCGTATCGGCACAACGCGAATTTCCAGACCTCGTTCGCGGCGGGCCTTCCGCCTGTATGGGCAAAATCCGTCCAGGGGATTCTTCCTTCAACGCTCCATCCCCTGTCGGTGTCATCACGCTGGTTCAGGGTTCCGTCCAGGATCACCCTGCTTTCCACATGAAAGCGGTCTTTCTTTTTCAGCGAATTAAAATCGGTCATGCCCTTTTTGGCAAAGAAGCAGTCAAACACCGTGTTCGCGGCATTCACCTGAAATTCGTAATACCCGGCATGATCTTTCGAGGGTTTCAGGAAGATTTCAAAGACATCGTTGTTCCAGGTATTTCCATCATGTTCCTTAATGTCCGCAAAAAGGTCGGCATCTTCCATCTGGGCAAAGAAATAAAAATAATCCCTGTCCCAGGCAAGTCGGGCTTTGGTTTGTGCCTTGGCCGGGCGATCCTTCTTGCCCAACCAGGGCATGTGAAAATTACTGATTGGGCTGGCATTTTTCCAGCATTCGTCATCCATCTTGCCATCGATGACAGGAGCGGTAACTGCCCAACTGCACCGGGGTTTTGCGCTTTCCGCTGGCAATATCAAAGTACTTAGAAGGAGAATAGTGGTACTTATCATCGCTAACCCCTTTTCAGGTATCGCCTTAAATTCAATCCCATTCTTGGAAATATTTTAACCAGTCAGGGAATCTTTTGCTCAAGGCCTTGGAACACCCATAGAATATGGCATAGGAGAGTGTTAGATTCCAGAAGGTTCGTTCATGAAACCAGATGTTGAACAGGCAGTCAATGAGTTGGTGCGGCTGGGTATCGTCAACAAGGACGAGATCACCTCGGCCTTTGAATCGCATGCCGAGGCGAAAGAACTGGATGACCGCGATGCCCTGGGAGATTTTCTGGAACAGATAGGCCTGTTGACCGCCTATCAGGCACGGGTCATGCGGGACAAGCTTTCCGAAGATCTGGTGATGGATAACTACCTTATAATGGATCGCTTGGGTGAAGGCGGCATGGGTAAGGTGTTCAAGGCCAGGCACAAACGCATGAGGCGTATTGTTGCCATCAAGGTATTGAACCCGGAGATTCAGGAAAACCCCGATCATCTCCAACGCTTCCAAAGGGAGGTGGAAAGCCTGGCGAAGCTAAACCATCCCAATGTGATACAAGCCTACGATGCCGACATTGGCAAGTTTGGTTCTTACCTCGTTTTGGAGTTCGTGGAAGGCAGCGACTTGGACCGGATTGTGCGCAAGAGCGGCCCATTGCCCGTGAACCAGGCGGTGGATTCCATCATTCAGTCGGCCAAGGCACTGCAATATGTGCACGATCAGGGCATGGTGCACCGGGATATTAAGCCCCAAAATTTAATGTTAGACCGTCATGGCAATGTGAAGGTTGCCGACCTTGGGTTGGTTCGTCTGGTGGATAATGAAAAGTCCTCTTCCCAGGAACCCCAGGCAGGCCTGACCGCCGAGTTCACCATTGCGGGCACCTTGGAATTCATGGCGCCCGAGCAGGCCGAGGATACCAGCAAGGTCGATCACCGGGCTGATATCTACAGCCTTGGATGCTCGCTGTATTACATCCTTGCTGGCAGGGATGTTTACACCGGCAAGACCGTGATTGACAAATTGATAGCCCATCGGGAAAAGCCCATACCCAGCCTGTCTGAATTCAGGCCTGAGATTCCCTCAAGGCTTCAGGAAATCTTTTGCAAGATGGTGGCAAAGCAGGCTGCAGACCGCTACCAAAAGATGAGCGATGTGGTCGCGGACTTGGAGACCCTGAAATCCTCACAAACCCTTTCCACTGCCCAATCAGCAACTAAAGTTATTCCCGCAATGGCTTCGAATGCAGCCACGGCATTCTTTGATGCCACCCAGAACACCATCAATCTTCCCAAACCATCCAATTCCCAGATTCTTCTGATTGAACCATCCAAGCTTCAGGGAATGATGATAGGTTCGCAATTAAAATCGATAGGTTTGGATGGAGTTAACCTTGTAACCAATGCACGCGAGGGATTGGAACAACTTAATGCAGGTGGAATCGCTGCCGTGGTATGCGCGCAACACCTGCCGGATGCCAAGGGTGTGGATTTTGCCCAGATGCTCAGGCTCGAGCCCAAGTATAATTCCCTATCCTTCATCCTGATCACTTCTAATATCGATCAGGAATTGCAAGACGCCTCTGCCAAGTTGAACATCAAGGTTCTGCGAAAGCCTTTTTCGCCCGAGAATCTGCAACAGGCCCTGGCACTCGACCAGAAACCAACCGTCGCGGCTCCATCCGACACCACCGAGTTTCTCAGCAAATCGGTACTTCTGGTGGATGACAGTGCTTTTGCCCGAAGAAGGATGAAAGGCATTCTTAACCAGATGGGTTACTCCAGCGTTGTGGAAGCCGGTAACGGAGCTGAAGGGCTGGCTATGGCGAAAGAAAAGCCATTTCTATTCATCATCAGCGACTATCACATGCCTGTGATGGATGGAAAAGGCCTTGCTGAAAATATCTATCAAGACCCCAAGCTTCGAAAAACACCCATTCTTTTGATAACCAGCGAGCCGGATTCCTTCCAGTTGGATTCCGTGCGCAAGCAGGAGAACTGCCGGGTGCTCTCAAAATCGGTGGAATGCAACGCCTTGGAGAAAGAAATAGCCTCCTTTTTGTCGAACAGGGTTAGATAACAATAATTCCGGTTATAACGATTAAAAAGACTAATTGATTAAAAGTGGATAAGATCGCAAAAATACTTCAATTTTAACGATTTCGATTAAAGCTTGCCCCAACTTCCCATGCTATTTTTTCCTTAAGTCTTATTACAAGAATTTGGCTTTGGGATGTTTGTATTTTATGAGTGAAATGGACGAGGCACTCAAAGAGTTCCTGATTGAATGTCAGGAAAATCTCTCCAGGGTTGACCTTGAATTACTAGAGCTTGAGAAATCCACAGATCCAGAGTTGGTGAAATCCATCTTTCGGGTTATGCATACCATCAAGGGCAGTGCTGGTTTTCTGGGTCTTTCAAAGCTCGAGAAACTGACCCACGCCGGCGAAAACCTTCTCAGTAAAATACGGGATGGCCAATTCAAGGCCAACCAGCAGATCACCACCACGCTTCTTCAGGTTGTGGATGCTATCCGACTGATTCTTGCATCGCTTGAGAAAGATGGCAGTGAAGGTAATATCAGCAACGATTCCCTTGTTGAAAATCTTCACATACTTGCCGAGGGAGGCTCCATTTCCGATGCAGTTGCCCCTTCGACGCCAGAAAAGAAGCAACTTGAAAATATAACTCCTCCACCATCCAATCCACCGGTAGCCGCCTCGGTAAACCCGCAGGCAACAATGATTCTTGAATCACCCCTGCGTGAAGCAAAACTTCCCGCTACTATGATCTCCAGTATCCCGGTAGATACATCCATCACGGATATCATCCAGGAAAATAAAAATAACAACGCTTCCTCAAGCATTCCGGCACCATCCACTTCAAGCAGCACCATCGTGCTGCCTGCCAATACCGAAGCCCCTAGGGAAATTCCGGGGTCCCTTTCAGACTCTTCGGTGAGAATATCAGTGGATGTACTGGATAAGTTGATGGCGCTGGCCAGCGAACTTGTGCTCTCCAGAAATCAGTTGTTGCAATGTTCCAACCGATTGAATGATGTTCCCCTGCTGGCTGCTTCCAGACAATTTAACAATGTGACTTCCGAACTGCAGGAAGCACTGATGAAAACCCGCATGCAGCCGATCGCCAATGTGTGGAACAAGTTTCCCCGCATGGTTCGAGAGGTGGCATTCAAGCTGGGAAAACAAATTTCCCTTGAAATGGAAGGCGCCGACACCGAGTTGGACAAGAGCCTTATCGAGGCCATCAAGGATCCACTGACCCATTTGGTTCGAAATTCCATAGATCACGGCATAGAAACAGCGGACGTTCGCGCAAAGTCGGGAAAACCCGCGGAAGGCAAGTTGTTGCTTCGGGCGTACCATGAAAGTGGGCAGGTGAATATTGTCATCACGGATGATGGCAGAGGTATTGATGTGGACCGCGTGCGCGCCAAGGCGCTTGAAAAGCAGCTTCTCAGCATGGATGAACTCTCGCAGATGAGCGAGAATTCGGTTCTTCAACTGATCTTCCTTCCAGGGTTCTCCACCGCGGAAAAAATCTCCAATATCTCCGGAAGGGGAGTTGGCATGGATGTTGTGAAAAGCAACATCGAAAAAATCGGTGGCATGGTGGATCTGCAAAGTGAGCGCGGCAAAGGCACCACCATTCACCTTAGAATTCCACTCACACTCGCAATCATCAAGGCGATTACCATTACCTCAGGTGGTCAGGATTTTGCCGTTCCACAGGCGCACATCACGGAACTTCTCAGGCTTTCGGGTGATCGGAAAAACAATTCCATTGAATATGTGCACAACACCCCGGTTATCCGCTTTCGTGGCAGATTGCTGCCACTTTTGGATCTGGACAGGGTGTTGAATCCCGAATCCAGGAAGGAAAGTGTTCCCACCGCCAATCACCTTCTGGTTTTACAAGCTGAAGACAAACAGTTTGGTTTGCTGGTGGATAGTGTGCGCGATACCTTTGAAATCGTGGTAAAACCGCTACCCAACCGCCTGAAGACAATTGGCTGCTTTGCGGGAGTCACCATCACCGGCGATGGTCAGGTTCAATTGATTTTGGATATTTCCGGCCTGGCCAGAATGGGAAAAGTGCTTCCAAGAATTCGCGATCTGGGTGTTCGGGAAATAGCCAGCACCGGCGCAAGGAAGGATTCCGGGGAAGCCAGCACTGGTGAGGGCTTGCTGCTGGTAAATATCGGCACGAATGGACAAATCGCCCTGCCCTTGGAACAAGTGGTGCGTCTGGAGGAATTCAAGACAGAGCAAGTCGAATTTTCCGGCACCAAGGCGATGATCCAATACCGCGGCGAAATTCTGCCTCTGCATTCCATGGCTGGCATGCTTGCAGGTTCAGACACATGGTGGAAAAAAGATGACATTGGAATTGTTCCTGTGGTTGTCCACAAGCAAGGTGGCAGGCTTTTCGGGTTGGCGGTTAGAAAAATTGTCGACACGGTTTATGAATCCATCCTGGAATCCGGGTCCGAGAGCCGATCTGGTATTCGAAGAACGGTTGTAGTGCAGGGCAGGGTCACAGAATATGTGGACCTGAACAAACTGGTCTCCCAAAGATTTGAATTGTCTGGAGGTGGCGCATGAAGCTTGAGCAATCGTTTGCCACTTTCTTCATCGATGAAATGCTGTTTGGAATCCGGGTGAAAGAGGTTCAGGAAATCCTGCGAACCATGGAGGTTACAAGGGTTCCCCTGGCTCCCAAGGCAAGCAACGGACTGATGAACCTGCGTGGAAACATTGTCCTTGCCGTAAATCTGAGAAGGTTGCTGGGTTTACCGGCCGCGAACCAAAAAACCTGCATGAACATAGTGCTGAAACATGAGGAAGAGTTTTACAGCCTGCAGGTGGACTCGGTTGGGGATGTCATCTCCACAGAGGAAGATGATTTTGAACCAGTGCCGGAAACCATTCCAGAGGAGATCAGGCACTTGCTTCAGGGTGCCTACAAACTAAAAGACCGGTTGTTGCTGGTCATGGATGTCAAATCTGTATTCGAGGAAAAAACCCTTTTGGGAAGGGAAAGAACCAACGAGGTGCATGTATCATGAGTATTCTGCAAAGGTTGATGCTGATAAGCGGAAGTTTTCTCCTTCCTATTTCTGTGCTTTTGTATTTCACGGTGGATGGCATCCAGGATCGGATCACGTTTGCCAGTCAGGAAAAGGATGGCGTGGCCTTCGAAAAGGCCATTCAAAAATGCCTGAAAAGCATTCTTCTACACAGGTCTGCCGCAAATCGTGTGCTGGCGGGCGATAAAACCGCATCCAGCATCACAAGTCGCGAGGAAGGCAACCTGGAGACCGCTCTTCGAAACCTGGAAACTGCCGAAAAATCGCTAGGTAATTCTTTGCAGTTCACCCAGGAAGGCCTCGGCAAGCGAAAGCGCGATGATGCCCGCACTGATAATCTTCAGAAAAAGTGGGAACAACTTCGCAAATCATGGAATACCATGCCTGTGGACAAGTTGAATTCCGAATACGAGCAAATGATCAAGATTGCCAGATTGATGATCACCCACCTTGGTGACACATCGAACATGATTCTGGATCCCGACCTGGATTCCTATTATCTGGTGGATGTGGCTTTGGTTGCCCTGCCCCAAACCCAGGAACGCATTTCAGACATTCTTTACCTTTACAGCAGTATCATGCAGGATGGCGAAGCCAAGGCTCAGGAAAAACAAAAACTGGCCGTGCAAATCGCCCTGTTCAAGGAAGCGGACATCGATCGCATTATTGCTAGCGCGGAAACCTCGGTGAATGAGGATTCGAATTTTTATGGCAAATCGGAATCCCTTTCCAGAAACCTTCCCACTGCCGTGGATAAACTGCGAAAGTCTTCTGAAACTTTCTCAAAACTTATTCAGGATCTGAAAGTCGGCAATCAGACGAAGTCCGTGGATCAAAAGATTATTGAAGCCGGCAACATGGCTTTGGAAGAGTCCTTCAATCTGTTTGATACCTGTGCAAATGAACTGGATATCCTTTTAGATAATCGCATTGCCAAGTTCCGCTCAGATCGCAACTATTCCTTGTTGCTATCAGCCTTGGCTCTAGCGGTATCATTCGGGCTTGTTTGGTACATAGGAAAGGGAATTACCGTTCCAATTCGTGAAAGCTGCAACAGGCTGGAACAGTTGGCCAGTGGCGATCTTGGCACACCAGTCCAACTTCTTGGTCAGGGTGAACTTGGCGCCATGTCCGATTCGCTGGCAAAGGCTGTCAAGGGAATGCAACAGGCAATTCAATTGATATCAGGAAATTCTCGCAAGTTGATTGGATCATCCGCCCAACAGAAGGAAGTAAGCCGCACCATGGTGGCCAACGCCAGTGAAACATCATCCCAGGCAAGCGCGATCGCCGCGGGGGCCGAGGAAGTGAGTGCCAACATTAAAACAGTGGCCACCGCGGCCGAGGAAATGGGCGCAACCATAAGGGAAATCGCCCGTCAGGCCCAGCAGGCGGCACAGGTTGCCAATGAGGCGGTTACCATTGCGGAAACCGGGAATATGGCGGTGCTTCGCCTTGGGGAAAACAGCAGTATTATTGGAAATGTGGTAAAGGTGATCACCTCGATTGCCGAGCAAACCAACCTGCTGGCTTTGAATGCAAGCATTGAAGCCGCACGCGCCGGTGAGTTCGGCAAGGGTTTTGCCGTGGTTGCAAGCGAGGTGAAAGAACTTGCCAAGGAAACAGCAAAGGCCACAGAAGATATCCGGGCTAAGATTCAGGGTATTCAGGTGGATACGCAGGAAGCGGTGGCTGCCAATGAAAAAACCCGGGGAATCATCTCCAAGATTCACGAAATTCAGAATACCATCGCGGGTGCGGTGGAAGAACAGGCAGCAACCACCAGGGAAATCACCCGAAATGTGGCTGATGCCGCATCCGGTAGCGGTGAGATTGCCAGGAATATCACCGGTTTGGCAGAAGCTGCAAAAAGTACCTCGCAGGGTGCCGCGGAACTGGATAGGGCCGCAAGTGACCTGGATTTGATGGCTTCTGAACTGGAACAGATGGTGAAGAAATTCAGTATCTAGGCCAATAAAATTCTTCATCTGGAAATCATTGGAATCCGTGGGTATGTTTCCTGAGAATAGGAACATGACACGGATTTCCTGATTTAAAGCGAGGCTGACCCATGCCCCCCATTCGAGTTCTGGTGGTTGATGATTCCTCGGTGGTTCGCAGAACGCTGAAGACGGTGCTTTCTTCAGACCCTGGAATCGAGGTTTTGACTCCTGCGATTGATGGCAAGGAAGGTCTGGAGTTTGCAGCCCGCGACAAGCCTGATTTGGTGATCCTGGATGTGGATATGCCACGCATGAATGGGCTTGAGGTGCTTGCGGAGCTGAAGCAAAGAAACCCCGAAATGCCAGTGATCATGTTTAGTTCCTTGGTGCAAAAGGGAAGCGTGATCACACTGGATGCGATTTCCCTTGGTGCGGATGAATATTACTGCAAGCCTTCCACCACAGGTGCGGAAGAAACCATAGAGCTTCTTAAAAGGGAACTTCTTCCCCGCGTGCATTCCTGCGTGCGAAAAAACCTGTCCACCAGCGGTTTTTGGAAGGTAAGCCTTCCTCCGCGTAATGGTCCGAAGCCAGCCCCGGAGAAAAAGGTATTGCCCGGTGTTTTTGCCATTGGTGTATCGGCAGGCGGTCCGGAGGCACTGAAGAATCTCTTTTCCATACTGCCACCGATTCCGGTGCCGGGCCTGATTGTGCAACACATGCCCGCGGAATTCACCAAAAGTCTGGCTGAATTCCTGGGAAGCCAGACCAGGCATCCGGTGGTTGAAGCAAAGCATGGAGACCAGCTTGTGCCCGGAAAGTTCCTGCTGGCACCGGGAAACTTCCACATGGTGGTGGAAAAAGGCACACCCAACTTTGTGAGCCTGAACCAGGGGCCCGAGGAAAACTTTTGCCGGCCTGCCGTGGACCCCATGCTTCGCAGTGTGGCGAAAATTTATGGCGCTGCAAGCCTGGTGGTCATTCTTACCGGCATGGGCCAGGATGGCCTGAGTGGCTGCAAAGAAATTTCCAAGGTCGGTGGCAGAATATTCGTGCAGGATCAGGCATCGAGCGTTGTTTGGGGCATGCCCGGAATTGTTTACAGAGAGGGGCTTGCCGAAGAAGCTCTGCCACTGGATGCACTAGCCTCTACCATCACCGCCGTGCTTTCAGGCAACAAATAAACCCCAGCCTTAATCTTCCCCATGGAAAATAACCAAATCACACCCAGGGCCTATCAGAGTTATGTGGATTTCCTCCACAAAACCCTCGGCCATGATTTGGGCCCGGGAAAAGAATACCTTCTGGAAAACCGCCTTGGACCACTTTGTCAGGAAACAGGCATCGCCAACCTCAATGCCCTTTCCGAAAAAATATCCGTGGACATGTACGGCACACTTGGCAGGCAGGTCATCGAAAGAATGACCATTCAGGAAACCAGTTTCTTTCGGGGGCCCAAAGTTTTTTCAAACCTCAAGGAAATGGTTATTCCGAAAATCATCTCCCAAAACCGACTTTCAGGTACCATACGCATTTGGTCGGCATGCTGCTCCACCGGGCAGGAACCTTATTCCCTTATGATGATGTTGTGGGAGGGTTTTCCTGAACTTGCAAACTGGAACATTCGCATCACCGCGACGGATATCTCTGAAAACGCGCTTGCCAAGGCAAGAAGTGGCATCTACTCGCGTTTTGAAACCATCCGCGGTTTGCCGACAGAGTACAAGGAAAAGTATTTCCAGGAGACCGAACAGGGTTACACCGCGATTCCAAAGCTTAGGGATTCCGTTTCTTTTTCCCGCATGAATCTCCTTGATCCCTTCCCATTTGATCCCGGCAGCATGGATTTAATTTTGGTTCGCAATGTGCTGATTTATTTCAACACGGAAATTATTCAGGAAATTTTCCGCAAGATTCGAAGGGTTATCCGCAACGAGGGATTTTTGGTTCTTGGCGAATCCGAGACAATTCTGGGCAAGACAGATCAATTTGCGCTTCCGAAGGAAGGCAATGGGTTTTTCCTGCCAAAACCAATTTCATGACCATGGAACAACCACCTGGTTATTTCAAGCCAACCCGACAGCAAATTGAAGGCGCCCAAAACAGCGGCATAGAGGATGTCCTTGGCACGGGAATAAGGTTACTGTTATGCGGTATTAATCCCGGATTGTACACCGCCGCCATTGGAAAACATTTTGGCAGGCCCGGTAACCGTTTCTGGCCCACACTGTTTCATTCCGGTTTCACGCCAAGGTTATTCTCGCCTTTCGAACAACACCTGTTACTGAACCTTGGAATTGGAATCACCAACTTGGTGAACCGTGCCACCGCCCGCGCCGACGAAGTAACGGATGAGGAACTTCTGGAAGGCGGAAACATTCTGCGCGGGAAAGTTCTTGAATACAAACCCCACACAGTGGCGGTGCTTGGGCTGACTTCCTTCCGAGATGCATTCAAACGACCAAAAGCAAAACTCGGGTTGCAGGAAATGAAGATTGGCAATTCTCATGTCTGGGTGCTGCCCAACCCCAGCGGGTTGAATGCCCACTTTCAAATTCCACAACTGGCGGAGTTGTTTGCCCAACTCAGGGCATTTCTGAAGGAATGAAGCAATCAACCATCCTGGGAATGATTATTTGATAAGCTTTCCTCATGGGGATAGATTGTCGAAATCAGGACCCTTTCAGGTTATAGTGAAACCATTCAAGGCAAAGGAACCAATCATGTCTGACGCAACACACAAGGAACTGCTGGCCCTGAACCAAAAGCTGCTGGACAGCATCGCTGCCTCCGACTGGAACACCTATAAGAGTTTGTGCGATACCAATCTAAGTGCCATGGAGCCGGAAGCACCCGCACAGATTGTTTTCGGGCTGGAATTTCACAAATATTATTTTGACCTCGGTGCACCCAAGAACAGGGTATTAACAACCATGTGCCAGCCAGTGATCCACCTCAATGGCAACATGGCGGTAATAGCATACATTAGGCTTGTGCAAAAATTAAACGCACAGGGTGCCCCGATTACCGCGACAAGCGCCGAAACCCGCGTTTGGGAAAAGAAGGATGGTCGTTGGGTGCATGTGCATTTTCACCGCACCCCGCTTGCCAGTTAAATTCATCCACGCTACGGAACCGGGATGCTGCGAGTTCACATCAAAAATGACAGCCAGGATTTCACCGTGGAACATCCCGGTGGAAAGCTTCTTTTGGGTCGCTCACCCACGGGGGACAGTGCTGTTTGCACCGTTCAGGATCCGTATGTTTCCAGAAATCAGTTCATCCTGGAGGAAACTTCCTCCGGGGTGATACTGGAAAATGTCAGCTCCACCAATGTTCTTGTGATTTTGGGTGGAACGCTTGGGCTGGGCGAAAAAAGAGAATTCCCGCTGCCACTGATGTTCCAGGCGGGGCGAAGCAAAATAGACATTCAGCCCATTATCCTGAAAAAACCATCCGGAAAATTCGAGCTTGAAGCCGATTCCGACATGTTCCTGGATGAGAAGAATCCATTCGTGGAGTGTAACTCCAACCCATCCACACTGAACCAGCCCGAGAGAAAGGATAACTCCACCGAAAGCAGCAGGATTCTTTTGGCGCTGGAATACATCAATGGCATGGAAGCAAGCAAGCTGGCGACCACCGAGGGTTACCAGCAGGCTGCCCGGGCGTTGGCGTTGCTTGCCAGGTTGGACATGGGAATGGTGATCCTGCAACGGACAGGCAAATGGGAAATCGCAGGGGCCTGGACTCCATCGGATGTGGTGGATTTGCGTATCAGCAAGTCGTTATTGAAATTGGTCCAGGAAAAACGCAAGGCCCTTTACCAGGATTTGCGCAATACTCAGAATGCCAATGAATCGCTGCTAAATTTTAATGCTGCGGTTATCGCACCCATCTTTGGCCTTAACGGCGATGTGGTGGGAGCCCTGTATGGTGTCAGGGAAAAAAGCGCCTTGGTGATCGGTGGCATTACCAACTTGGAAGCACAGGTGGTGCAGGCGTTGGCAAACATTATTGGAGGCTCGCTTGCCCGGGAACACGCCATCCGTTCCCGCACACAGTTTGAACAATTTTTCTCACCCGATCTGGTGCGCGAATTGGAAACCAACGCGGACCTGCTCAAAGGCAGGGTCCAGGATGTCACCATTTTGTTTTCCGACCTGCGCGGTTTTACCTCGTTGTCGCATCGTGTTCCCCCCCAGGATGTCTGTTATCTTTTGCAAGATGTGATGGAACACCTCAGCGAGCAGATCCAGCATACCGGTGGTGTCATTGTGGATTATGCGGGTGATGGCATACTCGCCATGTGGAATGCCCCGGTACTTCAAACCGATCACGCGGAAAGGGCTCTCAAGGCTTCTCTGGGAATGATCCAAGCCATGCATGGAATCAACCAGCGTTGGAAAAATGTTCTGGGTGATATTCCATTGGGTTTGGGAGTGGGTATCAACAGTGGTGAAGCACTGGTGGGGAATACTGGAAGTCAGCGGAAGTTTAAATACGGCCCCCTGGGCCTTACTGTAAACATGGCAAGCAGGGTGCAAGACCTTACCAAACATTTTGAAACCGCTGTGCTTATCAGTGAAGGTACCCGGCAAAGGCTTCCCCATAGCATACTTACCCGAAGAGTCGGAAAAGTTCTTTTGGCGGGTAACCCCGATCCTATGGTTCTTCATGAATTTCCATGCCATCCGAACACCTTGGAATGGGAGAAGCAAAAAAATAAATACGAGCAAGCCTTGGAATTGTTTGAACAGGAAAAAATCACGGAAGCTTTAAGCCTTGCGGAAACCTCTGAAGAAGCCTTCATGAAAAATCTGGCGCGCTGCTGCCAAGCCATGAAGAAGGGTGAACCCAACAGCAAATTGATTATGGTTTATAAGAAATAACCCCCTGTCTTACCAAGATGCATTCCCAAGCCTCCCAAACATCCAAACCATAAATCGTTTATCAATTGATTCATCCTTACAACCCATACAGCCGATACATCTTATGCATCGTGAAAGTTGTCCTATACTTTGGGGCTCATGAAACGGTCGTTGCTTGCAAACCTACTGATGCTTTCTTTTGCAGTGGCATGTCTGCCTCAGGCAGGTTGCTTGCACCATGTCCATGAGTTGGTGGATGAATCGATTTGCGAACGTGCCAAGGATCCCATCGATATCCAGAAAGAATCCAGTTCCGAAATTCTGGAAAAAGAAAAGAAACTGATCTCCGAAAAGGCCGCGGAGGATGCTTTAAAAGCTCCCAAGGATCGTCCGGTGGATGGTTTAATGGATTCGATGTTTCAGAAACAGCAAAAAGAAGGCCTCAGAGAAAGGTTGGATATTCCTCCCGGCTTGCCCGGAGCCAAAGATCCACCCGTGACATTGCCACCCCTGGATGATGCGAACCCTGGCAAGCGCAAGGCAGCGCTTGAAAAGCTTTACGCACCGTTGCCTGAATTGGCTGCCGATTATGAACCGCCACTGGGTCCGGATGGCAAACCCTACACGCTGGCGGATCTTCAGAAAATCGCCATGACCAATAGTCCCAAGATCAAACAGGCGTATGCCGCGGTGGCAGCCGCGCGGGGTGCCGCTGTACAGGCTGGTTTGCATCCCAATCCTGAAATCGGCTATGAAGGCGATACCATGCGCACCAACAACAGCGCGGGTTATCAGGGTGGCTACATACAGCAGACCATCGTCACTGCAGCCAAGCTGCCAATGGCCAGGCAAGTGGCTTTGATGGAACTCCGAATCACCGAGCTGACACTTCGCAAAACGGAAACGGAAGTTGCCCGGGAGGTTCGAAACGGATTCTTCGCGGTTCAGGTTGCCCGCCAGAATATCCTGGTATCACAGGCCCTGGCAAAACTTGCCGCAGAAGTATACGGCGTAATCATCGATCAGGTGAAGAAGGGCGGATTTGCCGCGCCTTACGAACCATTCCAGATTCGTGTGCTGGCGCTGCAGGCTTACGCTCAGGTGGTGCAAGCCAAGAACCGTTATGTAAGCGCATGGAAGCAACTTGCAGCCGGCATGGGTGTTCCCGGATTGCCGGTGGCACAACTGGCGGGGGATATCAATATTCCCATCCCCATTTACAACTATGAGGAATGCATAAAGCGAGTGACCCTTTTGCACACCAATGTGGGCAGCGCGGAATTCTTGCTGCTGAAGGCACAGTCCCAGCTCAGGCTTGCACAAATCACGCCGATTCCCGATGTGAACCTGCGGGTTATGCTCCAGAAAGACTACACAGTTCCACCAGCCTCCCCTGTAAGCCCTTCCGTACAAGTTGGAATACCTGTGCCAATCTGGAATCGAAACCAGGGTAACATCGCACAGGCCGAGGGTGAGCTTGTAAGCGCCACCGAGGCGAAGCACCGCGCAAGAAATGAACTTACCGCCAGCCTTGCGGAAGCTTTCGAACGGTATGAAAACAACAGGGTGCTTCTGGGCTACTACCGTGATCAGATTCTGCCCGACCAGATCAGAACCTACCGTGGCATATTTGATCGATTCCATGTGGAGCCCGGTGTTGCCGAGGGTGATGCTTTAACCTTTGCGGATGTGGTGAACGCCCAGAACATTCTTTCGGGTAGCGTGGCCCAATACCTGCAGATTCTAGGAAATATGTGGATTTCAGTGGTAGACATAGCCTTCCTGCTTCAGACGGATGATATTTACCAGTTCATGGGTGAAAGGGTTCCCACCGAATGGCTCAGCAGTAGCCAGGCGATAGAGGAATTGATCAATCTGCCGGGTAGACATCCCTGCTCCACCCTTCCAGACATCAAGTTCAAGGGTGTGGATGGAAAGTGGCCGGCCGCAACCCTGGAGCCCAAGCGCGTAATGCCAAATGGCGGCCAAATGCTTTTGCCAGCACCCAGGCAGCCCACCCCTGAACCACCCGCAACCAAATAATCCATGCGCGCCATGGTCAGATTCTTGAGCGAACTCTTGCTCTTGGCTCATAAATGAGAGAATATAGTCATGTTCGCATTCCAGCGGCACGAGGTCCGGTTGCTGGAAGTTCTTCACTCCCAGGGCCGTTTTTGGGGTGGTTTTCATGAATAGTTTCCTTTGTCGCTTTTTAGTTGCTTCTTCTGCCCTGCTTGCATGTGGTTCTTTCTCTGTTGCTGGCCCCATTACCGACAAGGCCCTTGAATCAGCCATCCGCGCCGTTCTGCACGAACCCACCGCAGAACTTACGGATGAAAAGTTGCTGAAACTCTTTATCCTGGAAGCCCCCGGAAAAGGCATCAAGGATTTGGCAGGGTTGGAAAAGTGCAAGAATCTATCCCTTTTGCGCATTACCAACAATCAGGTTGCCGACCTGAAGCCAATCAAGGATCTTGTGAACCTTCAATCACTTGATGTGGCCAGCAACAAGGTTGCTGACATCTCCGCCATCAAGGGACTGGTCAAGCTTCAATATTTGGAAATCTCCGGCAATCAGATCGCTGACATCAATGCTGTTTCCCAACTGACTGCTCTAAGTGCCATCTACGCTGGCAATAATAAGATTGCAGATATCTCTGCCGTTAAAGGACTGAAGAAACTTGCCTCGCTGTCGGTGAAGAAAAACCAGATTCGCGATTTGAAACCTTTGCTGGAAATCACCCGTATAAGCACTTTGGACATCAGCGACAACCAGATTGAGGATCTTTCCGGGCTTGCCAAGCAGACTGACCTGCGTCTTCTGATTGCCGAGCGAAACAAGATAGCCGACCTCAAAGCCGTGGTGGATTGGTGCAAGGCGGATAACGCATCCCAAAGGCGTTTTGCCCCATTCCTGCGTATTTACCTTGCAGGCAACCCACTGGGCGCCGATGCGAACAAGCAACTGGATGAATTAAAATCCATGGGTGTTCGCAAGGAATCCTAGTTTTCCATCCAACACAACCGGAGGCCTGATCATGTGGGATCGTAGATCTTTTTTGGCGACCATGGCAGTCACCCCATTTGCGTTTGCAGCCGATAGCACAAAATTACCAGCACCCAACCAACTTCCAGTCCACGAGGCCTTGCCTGACCCATTGGTGATGTTGGATGGCACCAAGGTTAAAACAAAGGAAGACTGGTGGAATCGCCGCAGACCCGAACTAAAACTGCTGTTCCAGCATTACATGTATGGCTACTTCCCCCAGAAGCAGGTGAAAACTAGTTCGAAGCTGCTTTACGAAAACAAAATGGCCTTTGGCGGCAAGGGCACCCTGAGGGAGATGGAAGTTTCCTACGGTCCCTCTGGCACCCCCACCACCAAGGTTATGCTGGCAATTCCGAATAATGCCAAGGGCAAGGTTCCGGTTTTTGTCGGCCTGAACTTTTCGGGTAATCATTCATTTGTTGATGACCCCAAGATTCAGATTCCCACGGCATGGATGTACGACCGTTATCCCGGGGTGGAGAAAAACCGCGCCACCGAGAAAGGCCGCGGCACCGCAAAAGATGTCTGGAATATTGAAGAGACTCTTGCGGATGGTTTTGCCACCGCCACCTTTTACAGCGGTGATGTGGACCCGGATATTAAAGAACCCCGCAACGGCATACAGCCCCATCTTGAGAAGGCGGGCATTTCCAAGTCTGACCCGAATGCCTGGGGCACGATTGCCGCTTGGAGTTGGGGCACCAGCCGGGTGATCGATGTTCTTGCTGCCGATCCGCTTCTGGATGCCAAAAAGATTATTGTTGTGGGCCATTCAAGGTTGGGTAAGTCTGCCTTGCTTACCGCTGCTTTTGATGAGCGTGTTGCATTGGCTATCCCCAACCAAGCTGGCTGCGGTGGAACCGCACCCAGCCGTGGAACCGTGGGAGAATCCGTTCAACGCATCAACACTAGTTTCCCCCACTGGTTCAATGCGAATTTCAAGGAGTTTAACGCACAGCCTGCCAGAATTCCTTTTGATCAGAACTGCCTGGTGGCTATTTGTGCGCCCCGACCGGTTCTGTTTACCAATGCGGTGGAAGACACCTGGGCTAACCCTGATGGCCAGTTTGAGGTTCTTAAGGCGGCACAGGGTACTTATAAATTTCTGGGTGCCGAAGGCCTTGCCTCGCAAGACAAACCAGAGCTTGGCCAGCTATCCGATGGCAACTTGGGCTACTTCATCCGTGCTGGAAAACATTCCATGACCGCTTTGGACTGGCAAGCCTATCGGGCTTTTGCCAAAAAGAACCTGCCAAAGTCCTAGGGCTCTCGCTTCAGGTTAATGTCGAAGGAAGGGTTGATGCCAACCTTTACCTCAATTTGAATGTCGCTTGATTCCGAACTGCGATATTTCAAGGGAATCGGAGAACCGCTTACATCCTTAGGGGGCAAAGGGGTTTTCCCCACAAGTGGAATCTGATCGGCACTGGTTAATGTCTGGCTGGGGGAAACAGAAACCACATAGGTACCCTGGGGTAATCCAGCTCCTTTGTAAGAGGCAACCAGATAAACGCCATCGGCACCAATGGGTGCAGACAGGGCGATTCCCTTTTCCTTGTTTTCGAAAAAGATGGTTCCTTCTTTCAGGGGAATTCCATCCAGGCTTACCTTTCCTTTGACGGCCCAGCGTGGCTCTTCCGAGGAACAACCGATCAGCAATAGAAGGCCAACCATATGTGCGAAAGTTTGCAAGTGCCTCATAGACATCTCCCTGAAATCAAAAATCGCCGGTAACCTTTCCATCATCGATATTCGAAAGGTTGTATAAGGTTTGTAATGCCATGGAGTCCGTCAGGAACCGAACGCTTCCATCAAAAAACAGGCTGCTGATGCCGCCGTTATGAGCAGATTGCAAAGGTCTGTTTTGACCATAGAAAGTTGCGTTTACTCCACGGTTTTCCCAAGTCTTGTCGTTGATTTTGTAGCGTACGCTGGTCAGGTTCCAGTTGCGATTTTCAATGGCATTACCTGGTCCCATGGCAAAGCTATGGCCAAAATCGCTTCGGCAATCCACTTTACCTCCGGTTGAACTAACGCAAAAGTCTGATTGTTCTGCAACTGCGATGGTTGAGGAAGTTCCATCGGTTATTTCAGTTAGCTTCTTGGCGGTAATCGACAAAAGCCCGCCCCCCTTGGAAATTAAACCTGTTCCAAAATGCTGGTTAGGTTCACCATCTTTGTTGACCGTGGATGAATGATCCACCGCACCGTTTAAGCCAACATAGGTGGTTGCCATCACTCCCTGGCCGGGTGTGGAACCAACCAGCACAAACTTCGGTAATGGCGAGGAAGGACAAAAATAGGTTGGAATAAATTTATCGCTTAGCACTGCACCATTGGTAACATTTCTGCCTGTGTAGACAAGCCCGGTATTCACATCGGTGCTGCCAGTTAAATCCAGCTTTTTGAAAAGGTTTTCCTGTTCCATGTATGGAAGCAGAAGAATCCAGAAGGAGTGACCATAACCATTTGGATAAGCGGGCGTGGGATGCCCACCTGTCGGTAATGACCCATAAACCTGATGGTAATTATGCAAACCCAAGCCGACTTGTTTGAGGTTGTTTTGGCAACGCATTCGCGCTGCCGCCTCGCGTACCTTTTGCACAGCAGGCAAAAGCAATCCAATCAGAATGGCAATGATCGCAATCACCACCAGAAGTTCAATCAGGGTAAACGCAAATCTCCCGCTTTTCCGGCCAGCTTGCATGA